>CAYXCK010000140.1:0-1521 GCA_964463575.1 uncultured archaeon | reverse complement strand
GAGGATGTAAAAAGGAGCTTCTATGATATAGTTTCAAGGGTTGAAACTCTAATGCCTGAAGCAAGAATAGAAGGTGTTATGGTTCAGAAAATGATCTCAGGAGGAAGGGAGGTGATAATAGGATTAAAGAAAGATCCACAATTCGGTAAAGTTGTGATGTTTGGTCTTGGGGGCATTTATGTCGAGGTTTTCAAGGACGTGTCCTTCAAGATCGCACCTTTGAGCTGGGATGATGCCTATGATATGATAAAAAAGGTTAAATCCTACCAACTCCTAAAAGGTGTGAGAGGTGAAAAAGGCGTGGATATAGATGCAATTGCAGAAACTATTTTGAGATTCACTCAACTGGGGATGGATTATCCAGTTCTTGAAATGGAAATAAATCCACTGAAAGTTTTTGAAAAGGGTTGTGTTGCTATCGACTTTAGAATGTTTTTGGAGGTGTGAGAATGAAGAAAATATTTGTATCTTCAACGGAAAGCTATTCTGGAAAAAGCGGTGTTGCGATTTCTCTTATGATGATCTTAAAGGAAAGGGGGTATGAAGTCGGTTATTTCAAGCCATTTGGCCTAAATCCCCTTAAACTGAAAGATGAAACTTGTGACGAGGACGTTCATTTCATAAAGAATAATCTAAATATAGAAGTTTCCTGTCCGATACTCTTAGATAAACCGTACATCGATTTTGCTGTTTCAGAAGATCCCCTCAGATTGAAGAAAGAAATACTCGACGCTTTTTCAAAACTTAAAAAAGATGTCGTTATCATTGAAGGGTCTCAAGACTATCAAACCGGAACATCGCTTGGAATCTGTGATATCGAAATGGCGGAGCTACTCGACTCAAAGGTTTTAATGGTTGCAAAATATTCCAACGATTTTGTGATCGACAAAATCCTCATTGCAAAAAAACTCTTTGATAGAAGACTTCATGACGTCATTCTGAACCAAGTTTCGGGTTACAAAAAGTCCTATATCAAAGCCTTAGCCGAGAACGTTTTTAAAAAGTTCGATCTTGAGATTCTCGGTATAATTCCAAAAGATCCATTCCTCATGAGTTTAAAGGTTTCAGAAATAGCCAAAGCCATAGAAGGGGAGTTTCTAGTAAAATCGGAGAAAGATGAGGATATAGAACAGATAATAGTAGGTGCAATGAGAAGCGAGTCAGCATCTCAACAACTGCGACAGGCAAGAAATTATGCTCTAGTAGTTGGCGGGGACAGAAATGAGATCATAAACCTAGCAATTCAAAGTGGAGCAAAGTGCGTAATCGCGACTGGCAACCTAGAACCCTCTGCTATGATTTTGGCTTTGGCCGATAAAAACGGAGTTCCAGTTATCCTTTCAAAGACAGACACTGCAACTACAATGGCAAAAATTCATGAAAACTTCGGAAAAATAAGACTGAGAGGGGAGAAAATAAGGAAGATGAGAGAACTAATTGAGGAAAACGTAAACTTGGAAAGACTATTCAGAAGCTTCGGGCTTTAAAAGTAGTTCCATATATATCTCATAGCTCGCCAAG
>CAYXCK010000139.1:0-1540 GCA_964463575.1 uncultured archaeon | reverse complement strand
GTGAGGGATGTGCCTGATGAGATAGATGTTGCAATAATTGCTGTTCCTTCTAAAAATGCGATAGAAGTCGTAAACGAATGCATAGAAAAAGGCGTAAAGGGCATCATAGTTATCAGCGGGGGTTTTGCAGAAGGATGGAAAATGGGAAGGGAGATTGAGGAAAAGATAGTCCAAATTGCAAGAGCCAAAGGTGTTAGAATCGTTGGACCGAATACTATGGGGATTCTTAATCCTGAAAGTGGTTTTACTTCCTTTTTCTCGATGCTCAGAAAAATAAATCCGGGAGTCATAGGAGCGGTTTCGCAGAGCGGCGCATTTGCGAATTTCATGTTACTGTCCCTGCATCATATAGGGATCAGCAAGGTCATTGCAATAGGGAACAAATGTGACGTCAACGAGATTGATTCGCTAGATTTTCTGCTCAGAGATGAAAAGACGAAGGTAATTGCAATGTACCTTGAAGGCGTGACGAATGGTAGAAGACTTTTCGAGTTATTGAAGAACGCTAAGAAACCAGTAGTAATTCTAAAGGCCGGTAGAACCGAAGGTGGAAAAAAGAGTGCGATGAGTCACACGGCTTCCATCTCGACTAAGGATGAGATCTTCGAAGCTGCATGTAGGCAAGCAAATGTTCTGAAGGTTAGAGATTACGAGGAACTGATCGATTCCGTTAAAGCTCTAGCGCTCAATCCCATTCCAATGGGGAAGAGAGTTGCGGTCATTCAACCATCGGGAGCAGAATGCGTTATGTCTGCAGATGCTGTGGAAGAATTCGGGCTCAGACTTGCGGACTTTAGCGAAAAAACCATGGAGAAACTACATGAATACGCTCCAGAGTGGCACTCGGTAGGAAATCCAGTTGATTTATATCCAATTATCGAGAAATCAGGAGACCAAATATTTTTCGATGTACTCAAAATTATATGCGAAGACGAAAACGTGGATGCCATAGTTTCTGGAATCTTCATTCCAAGTCTACTAACTTTGGACCTCAATTTGGGATGGCTTAAGAAGTACTCAAAACCGATATTCTTCACCCTTAAGGAGGACATAGAGATTCTGAGGGAGATTAGATTAAAGATAGAGAAATTCTTCCCCGTTTACACAACGCCAGAAAGGGCTGTAAGAGCTCTGAAGAATGCTTTGACCTTCACAAAAAATCCACAATTGTCTTCTCCATTTAAGAGAGAATCTGAATGAGAGGGTTGTTGATAGCGGTGGAAGGAATAGACGGAGCGGGAAAAACAACAATTGCCAATCACCTATGCGATTTTATTTCAAAAAAAGGATACAAGTGCGTCGTGTTAAAAGAACCCTCGGAGAGCATCTATGGCAGGATGATCAAAAGCTTAAAAAGCCGGCCAGATCCGGAAACGGAGATGGAACTTTTTCTGAAGGACAGGGAAATGGATGTAAAGGATAGAATACTACCCGCGCTTGAAGAAGGAAAAATTGTTATAATGGACAGATATTACTATTCCAACATAGCCTATCAGTCGGCAAGGGGTCTGAATGCTGATAGAATAAGGGAGCTAAATGA
>CAYXCK010000138.1:0-1583 GCA_964463575.1 uncultured archaeon | reverse complement strand
CCCTCTTCCGAGTTGGATACAATGCCAAGTTTCCTCGTTGGTGTAATTGCAATTTTCCTTGGAAGGCTTTCAAGTTTCGGCAAGAACATGGAACGACTGCTATTTTTTCTGGGCCTTTAACATTTCTTTTATATTTTCGTGGGTAAAACGTTGGGCATGTCCTTAATTGCATTGTAAGCAGGTACGACTCTCCATATCTTGATTCCCGCATTTGCTAGATTTTGCCCATTTTTGCATGCGCTTCTTTTTCTTCGAATTCTTTCCAAAGTCTTGCATATTCAGAGTCTTTTATGTGCTGACTTGCAAGCGTTGCATCGTGGAGCTGTATTATATCTCTAGCGAACTTGAAATAGTCTCTCTTTTTGAAATCCTTTGGTATAACTACCCTCTCTGAAAAATCTTCTAGTATTTTTCTTACTCTCTTTTCGTCCATTCCAAGCCTTTTGGCGACTTCTTCGACCGATCCAAGGAGCTCAGCTGCAACTCTAGCGCTTTCTTCATCCATAAGGTGCCGTAGTATCTTTCTTAGAAGCTCAGAATCCGAAATCCAAGTTTTTGCATAAGTACATCTTAGCTCATGGAAATTCAGTAAAATTTGGAATATTTAAGATTTTGCAATTAAAAAGCACAAAGCTTTTAACCACCATTTGGGATTTTAGTTCATGAAGGTGAATGGTGTAGAAGTGGAGGAAACTTTTGCTGAAGCTTTTGACATAAAAATTGCGCGAGTTTTGATTACAGCATACGACTACTATTGGGCCTGGGTAGCTGCGAATGAAGCAACCGGATTTGGAACGTCTGTTATCATGTGTCCGGCTGAGGCCGGTATTGAGAAGAAAGCCCTGCCAAGTGAAACTCCTGACGGTAGACCCGGTTATTATATACAGATCTGCCACATGAGCAAAAAAGGTCTAGAAGAACAGCTTTTGGCGAGAATTGGACAATGCGTGCTGACAGCTCCGACCACTGCTGCTTTTAATGGATTGCCTGATGTTCAGGACAAATTTGATACAGGATTTAAGCTTAAATTCTTTGGAGATGGTTATGAGAGAGAAGTAGAGGTTGCGGGTAGGAAATGTTACGCAATACCAATGATGCAGGGTGAATTCATTGTAGAAAGTCATTTTGGCTATGTAAGTGGAATAGCCGGTGGAAACTTCTTCATTTTTGGCGAAAATCAACCTGCTGCATTAGCAGCTGCCAAGGCTGCTGTCGATGCGATTGCGGATGTTGAAGGAGTTATAACACCGTTCCCGGGTGGAATAGTGGCTTCTGGATCAAAGGTTGGTGCAAACAAATACAAGTTCCTGAAAGCCTCGACGAATGAGAAGTTCTGTCCGACACTGAGGGATAAAGTGGAAGCTTCCCAAATCCCACCTGGAGTAAAAGCGGTGTATGAAATAGTTATAAACGGTCTGAACGTAGAGTACGTGAAGAAAGCGATGAAAGTTGGAATTCTTGCAGCCACAAAGATTCCTGGTGTTGTGAAGATCACAGCAGGAAACTATGGAGGAAAACTTGGAAAGCATCTGATATATCTGAAAGATCTATTCTGATTTTTTTATGAAATTTATTTTGACCAT
>CAYXCK010000137.1:0-1595 GCA_964463575.1 uncultured archaeon | reverse complement strand
TATGGAGAGATAGTTGGTAAAAAATGCTATGAAGTCATTCACAAAACAAGCTCGCAGCCTGCCGAATGCCACGGCATGAAGGCAATTCTTGAGGGCAGGGAAAGTGTGGAGATATACGAGCCGGAAGTCGGGAAATGGGTCTCAATACTTCTGGACAGGGAAAGTGGGGAGTTTCTGCACATCCTCTTCGAATTGCCAGAAATTGCGAAATTGAAAAAGAAGGTTACTGAAAGCGAAAAGTTCTATCAAACTCTGTTCGAGATGCTTGTCCCGGTATACATAGTGCAGGATGGCGCATTCGTTTACGTTAATGCAAAAGCAGCAGAACTGCTCGGATACCCGAAGGAGCACTTAATAGGCCGCTCGCCCTTTGACTTCATTCATCCGGATGACCGGGGCAAGGTTAGGGAAAGATATGAAAAAAGGCTCAGGAAAGAGAGACCGGAGGAGAGCTATCCGATAAGAATAATGACAAAATCCGGCGAGAAGTGGGTTGTGATAAGCCCCATGAGAATAGACTACGATGGAAGACCGGCTGTGCTGGGAATAGTTCACGATGTTGACGAGCTTATAAGGCAGATAAACTTCCTCCAGTCCATTCACAGAATGCTGAAACATGATCTGAAAAATGCGCTCGCAACAGCGCTGATGAGCCTCGAGCTGATGGAAGAAGGCGTTATTGGCCCGGAAAAGGTAAAATCCTCAATAATGAGAGCGCTGGAGATACTGGAGCATTCAGTAATCGAGGAGCTGAAGCCCGTAGACATTGAGGAGATGATAAAAAAGGCCTCGAGCGGGATAAATGCTGAAATTAAAATTGAAGGGAACTGCACGATCCTTGCGGACGATTCCCTCTACACTGTATTCTACAACATCTTTGAAAACGCGGTGAAGCACGGAAAGGCGACGAGGATCGATATAACGATAGCGGAGAAGGGCAGGGACTGCGAGGTTAGGATAGCTGACAACGGCGTTGGAATTCCCGATGAGATCAAGGAGAAGATATTCGAAGGATACAGCACCGGTGGAACGGGAACCGGGCTGAAAACTATCAGAGAGATCCTGAAAAATTTCAACGGCGAGATCTGGGTTGAGGACAACCCCGGTGGCGGGGCGATATTTGTCGTGCACTTCAAGAATCGCGTGATAGCTCCAGTGTATGCGAAAATCCCGAAAAAACCGGTCGCTACATAGAATAGCTTACCGCTGATCCAATAATCCCCCATATCTTCCCTTCACGAAATTTCCTTTTCCTAGACAGATCTCTCCATCTCTGCTACAAATCGCTATAGATTTTAATGCAATTGAGTTTAAGGCTAACTCCCAATCCATTCGGGCTTAGTCTTCCCATATCGGCACAGGTTGAGTTTTTCTTGGCCCAAATTCTTTCGCTTTCGAGAATCATCTTGTATGCCTTTAGCATAATAAAAAAATTTAAACATAGACCAAAAAAGTGAAATTGATTTGGCAAGTTCTCGTTGGTAGCAGGTTCTGCACTAGCCGATCATACCAGAGCGATCGCTGCAAGAATTATCTCTATCCCAAACAAGTCAGAAATCTATTTACTTCATTTCAGGATGGTTTTAAATTACTCT
>CAYXCK010000136.1:0-1610 GCA_964463575.1 uncultured archaeon | reverse complement strand
GGCCCTCAGGGCCGTGGAGGAGGTCGAAGACAAAGTTCCCGCTTCCACCACCGCAGCAAAAGGCGTTCTCTCTGTTCCTTCTCATCTCTACTAGCTTCAATCCTGGAACTGCCCTTAGAATCTTTCTGGGATCCTCGTATATCCGATTATGTCTTCCTAGGAAACATGGATCATGATACGTGACAGTTGAATCCAGCTCGGAAAGTGATAGTTTACCTTTTCTAATGAGATCAAGCAAAAGCTGCGTAAAATGCATGGTTTCGAATTTTATCCCTGCATACTTCTTCATCGCATTATAGGCGTGCGGAGAAATTGTTACGATCCTTTTAACCCCGAGCTCTCTGAATTTTTGCAGATTCTTTGATGCTAGTTCCTCAAAAAGTCCGCGTTCCCCGAGCATCAAAGCCTCGTTTCCGTCACAGCCCTCATCATCAAGGACACCAAACGATATGCCAGCCTTTTTCAGTATCTCGATGACATTCCATGCCATCTCGGCGCCTCTCTCCTCATACCTGCATTCACAACCGAGGTAGATGAGAAAGTCCTGACCGCTAAATCTTTCCATTTCACCGAGCCAAGAAGCCTGTTTGCTCTTGGGCAATCCCCAAGGATTTCCGTACCTCCTCAAATTTTCCAGAAAGTCCCTAACCTTTGGCGGTGCTAGACCCCTTTCTACTGCTTCACTCCTTGCAGAAATGATCCATTCTAAAATTTCTTCTCTGAAGTCCATTCTACAGTTCTCAACACAGTTCTTACAGGCAACACAGGAAAAGATGACCTGAGAAAGATGATCTGACCAGTCCAATTCTCCATTAAGCCATCCCCTTATTAACCAAAGCCTTCCTCCAGGAGAATAGCTTTCGAACCTGAATCTTGCATATGAGGGACAATTGTAATCTTCAAACCCGCTCGGATAGTTGCACCAGCTGCATCTAAAACATCTGTGCAGCTCGAGCATCATAGCCTCACCTCCCAGTTTCCAGGATTCATAATCCCATTCGGATCCAACAGGGCCCTAATTCTTCCCATAAGCTCAACAGTTCCTCTGTCCATTTTCTCCAAAATCATCTTCTGCTCTTCCGCTCCCGGCTTCCATGGAACTCCTCCAATCTCGAGGGTGGCAACATAGGACTCGTGAAGGGCCTTTTTTGCCTTTTTTATGCTTTCAGGATCGTTACGATTGAATGGAAACGCGAAGGAGAACATCATACAATGACCTCTGCCAATAACTCTGCCGCTGTGGGCGTAGGTTGTATCGTTTCTTTCAGCGATTTCAACGAGTTTTCGGAGCGCATCTGGAAACTTCTCGACAGGGATTATTGCCCCACAGTAGACAAATCCTCCCCCTTTTAATATGTCTGCAGTTCTTGTAAGGCTTGACATTGGCCTCTCAAGCAATCCTTTCTTCATCTCTGGCATTAATGCCATAAATCCCCCTTCTTTCGCCTTTATCAGTTCGCTCAAGCTTTCCCATATAATTCTTCTTTTGAATTCTAGCTCTTCTTCCGTATCGCCGGTGATGTAGATTCCTATCATGATCGTTCCTCGGTACATAAGCGGATATGGTTGGGCTATCGTCGTTACATCTTCGGCCATCTCCGTGTGTGTTA
>CAYXCK010000135.1:0-1743 GCA_964463575.1 uncultured archaeon | reverse complement strand
GAGGTGTATTCTGATGAAAATGGATACGCTCGTCCTAGATCCGTTCAAGCTCTTAGAGAATCCATATGAGACTTTCAAGATTGCGGACGAACTCCGAAAAAAAGCGGTTGGAGATTTTGTTACCTTTGTTGTAAACAGGAACATAAATTTTACAGATATCTGTATAAATGATTGCAAGTTTTGTGCATTCCGAAACAGGAAGGGATTCAGACTCTCACTGGAAGAAATAAAAAGAAAAGTGGAGGAGGCTGTTGAATTCGGTTGCACGGAGGTTTGCATCCAGGGAGGCCTGCTTCCGAATGCGGGGATAGATTTTTATATTTCTATACTGGAAGCCGTGAGAGAGGTTTCTCAGGATATTCATATCCATGCCTTTTCGCCAATGGAGATTTATCATATGGCAAGGAACAGTAAAATGGAAACAATTGAGGTTTTAAAAATCCTCAAAAGGGAAGGACTTGATTCGATGCCAGGAACAGCAGCCGAAATTTTGAACGATTGTGTGAGAAGCGAAATATGTCCGAAGAAGCTGAAAACAGCTGAATGGGTTAAAATAATAAAGGAAGCCCATAGTGTAGGCATTCCAACTACTGCAACAATGATGTACGGACATGTGGAAAGCTGGAAGGAGAGAATAGAGCATATACTTCTCATTAAGAGGATCCAGCAGGAGACAGGGGGATTTACGGAATTCATTCCGCTGTCTTTTATGTGGAAAAACAATGAACTTGGTTTGAGGGCAAAAGGAGCTAGTGGATTCGAAGATCTTCTTGTTATAGCGATTTCGAGAATTCTTCTTTATCCAGAAATCAGGAACATCCAGGCATCTTGGGTAAAACTCGGCATAAAGCTTGCACAGGCGGCTCTTAACTTTGGTGCCAATGATCTTGGAGGGACTTTAATAGAGGAAAACATATCAAAATCTGCAGGAGCGACTTCGGGCGAATTCCTAACTCCGGATGAGCTTAGAGAACTGATAAGGAGAGCTGGAAGAATTCCAAAGCAGAGAGACACTCTTTATAGGATACTAGATTAGTCCGGATGAGAATCTCTGTTCAAATAGCTCTTTCATATGTTTCGCCAGTTTCTCTCCAACCACTCTCTTTAAATCGCTCTCGCTCGAATTGAAAACGTTTTTAAGACTCCCAAATCTTTCAAGTAGTTTAATGGCCTTCTTTTCCCCGATTCCGCTTATCGCCATTAGAACATGCAAGGCTTCTGTTTTTAGGTCTCTCAGGCTTTTGGAGATCGGAATTTTCGGTAGATCTGCTAAATCTTTCCCGGCTCTTTTTTCGAGTGTTTTGAGACAGATCATGGTCTCATTAATCGATTCTGTTCTGATCAGACCAATTTCCATTTCTGCAACTTTCGCTTGGATTCCGAACCATTGCTCGAGAGTTATTCTGGCATCCAGTTCTCCTTCGATGATTAGAATTGGGCATACTTTTTTTCCTTGGCTCTCCAGCTTTTCTTTGAACTCTTTTAATCTTTCTAACTGTTCAAAAATTCTTTCTCTTACTTTTGTTTCTGCTCTGCCGAGTAGGCTGCTTAATAGGTCAGAAAAAGTCTTTCTTTCTACTACATAGTGACATCTGTTTCCGATTATCCAGTAGTCGATTACCAGATCCTGCACTTTGTCGGCAACTCCTTTAAGAAGTTCCGGTTCATGAACATCAACTATTATCACAGAATAATTGATATTCAGAAATTTTAAAACTTTCTCTGACCCCCTCCCCGCCCTGA
>CAYXCK010000134.1:0-1779 GCA_964463575.1 uncultured archaeon | reverse complement strand
GTACCCTTCTTTATAAATTGCTGAATGCAAAAAAATTTATATACTCATTAGTATATCTAATATCTATCTGAGGTGGTGATATGGTCCAAGAGTTGACCGAGGTAGATGAAAGGGTTGTGAATTTGCTCACCGAAGCTGGATTAAACAGAAACATTGCAAGGGTAGTTGTGTTTTTGTCCAAAGTTGGCGAGGCTGTCTCGAGAGACATCGAAAGAGCCGCAAATCTAAGACAGCCAGAGGTTAGTCTTGCAATGAAGGAATTGAAAGAGTGGGGGTGGGTCAAGGAGAGAGAGTTAAAGAAGAAGAGCAAAGGAAGACCTTTGAAAAGTTATAAGATAGTCAAAGAATTGAAGGAAATAGTTTCTGAACTCGCTCAAAAGAAGAGGGAAGAAATTAGAAAAATAGAAAAGGATTTAGAAGAACTTGAATCCCTCGTAAAATGATAGTAGAAACAGCAGTAGGTAAAAACTTTGTAAGATTGCACGTTTCAAACTCTATCTTGATCTGTCACGGATTCCCTTACAAAAGAGGTTCGGTAATTGAGAAGAGTTATAGTGATCTGGCACAATTGATGTCAGAATTCATGCCAACGCTCATCTTCGACTTTTCGGGCTGTGGAAATAGTGGAGGGTCTTTCAGTTTTTATGCTTGGGTTGAAGATCTAAAAAGAATCGCCATGAAGTTCAAAAGTGTCAGTATTATAGGTTATAGCATGGGGGGATTAGTGGCCTTGAAAGCTTCTCCCGAACTTAAAAATCTGGAAAAACTTGTTTTGATTTCTACACCTTTACCAGATATATTTGACGGAGACAGACTAAAAGCGATGTACGAGCATGCGAAGAATATTATGAAGATCAGGGACTTTCAGGAATTTATGACGGAAATGACTAAACTGAAGGAGGAAGATATCCTCGAAAAGGCGGGCAATATAATAGCACCGAAGCTCGTAGTTCACGGAACAAAAGATGAGATGGTACCGTTTAAGTGCGGGGAAGAAATTTATAAGGCCTTAAAAGAACCCAAGAGTTTCTTAAAGGTTATCAATGGAGACCATTTTTTAAGAAGAAACGAGAAAGTTATAAAATACGTATTAGACTGGATTAGAGGAAAGATAACTGGAGAAATGGAAATTGAGGCTTAATTTTTATAACTGAAAAAATTTTAGGACTGGGGTAGTTTACTCAAAATATCTAATATCTCTCTCTTTACCCCTTCTATATCTTTTGTTCCGTCTACGTCGAATAATATTCCCTTCTTTTTGTAGTATTCTATCAGCGGTTCTGTATTCTTTTTATAAACTCTGTATCTCTCCCTGACAGTTTCCTCTTTGTCATCTTCTCTCTGATACAATTCCCCACCGCATTTGTCACAAATACCTGGTTTCTTTGGTGGGTTATATATTAGATGATATATAGCGCCGCAATTTCTGCAAGTTCTCCGGTAAGCGATTCTTCTCACAACTTCCTCTTCCGGAACGTTAACATTTATCACCGCATCTATTTTCTTCCCCATCTCTCCCATAATTCTATCCAGCGCTTCAGCTTGTGCGAGGGTTCTTGGAAAACCATCAAGAATAAAACCTTTTTCACAATCTTTTTGTTTTAACCTTTCCTTAACTATCCCTATAACGATCTCATCTGGCACAAGCTTTCCCTGTGTCATATACTCCTTGGCTTTTTTTCCTAACTCAGTTCCTTTTGCAACAGCCTCTCTCAACATGTCTCCAGTGGAAATTTGGGGAATTCCGTATTTGTCCATTATTATTTTTGCTTGTGTTCC
>CAYXCK010000133.1:0-1871 GCA_964463575.1 uncultured archaeon | reverse complement strand
GCTAAGCTTCGACAAAAATCCTATATTTGGTATTAGGATTTTGAATTTCATGCAGAATTCTACCGACTATCAGCTTAACCGGCTGAACCCCCTTAACCCTGCCCGAAAGATCCTCAAAGCTCTTGAACGGACCTTTCTTTCTTTCCTCAATTATTGCCCACATGGTTTTCTTGCCAACACCAGGCAAAAGTTCAAGCTGGTGCATTTTAGTTGTTATGGGGCCAGCTTTGTTAAAGAATTCAACAAATTCCTGCTCCCTAAGTCTTACAATTTTCTCGACTACAAAAGGTAGTTCTTTTTTTGCTGAAGGCGTCAAGTCTTCATACCTCAACTTCCTCTTTATTCTGTTAACAACATCCCTCTCCCCCTTGCCTATGTAAACTCTGTCCATAACAAGCGGGTTCTTGTCTTTCTTTATGCTAAGCTCGAGAAGTGTAAAGTATCTCTCCCCTATTACTTGGGCAAGGGGTTCTCTCTTGTGCAGAGGTCTTTTATCGTCTACATGGCCATAAGGTAGAAAGTCGAGGATGTAAGCATAATCTTCATACTTCTCAATTTTGCTGGCTTTGCCTGTTTCCTCTGCCTCCATATTTCCCTCCAATAAAAATATATTCCCTATATTAATAGCTTTCTACTCCCTGTATTTATTCACCACTTCAAGAATTTGCTCAATTTCCTCGTTTGTCAGATTCCTCTCCTTTGAATAGATTATTCTAACTTCATCCGCCACTCTGGGCATTAAATCAGCTATCTTAACAGCAATGTCATCTCTACCGACTTGCGGAAGTTTTTTTAGCTCCTCGACAAGCTTCTTGGCTTTTTCTGCGCTCATCTTTGAGAAATTTCTTAAATGCCTCAAAGCTCTTCTGGTTTCAAAGAGGAGTTCGGCCTTTTCCTGCCTCTCTTTCGCTATTCTCTCCATTATTTCTCTTGCCTCTGCAATGGTAATGTATTCAAACTTCTTGACTTCCTTAAACATTCAAATCCCTTTAAAAAGCTCTAAGATGCTCGGGTCTAGAAATCAAAGTTTTAATTATGCTACCGTCTTTTATCTGAACAAGATAAGCTCTTCCTCTTTTGCCAACTACTATACCGCTTCTCCCCTGATATCTCGGATGGGGCATTCCTTTCTGCGATGATGGCTCAATGTCTATCAAAACTCTCTGCCCAATCTCGAATTCCTGAAGGAACTTCCTAATCCTCAATCCTTTCTCTCTAACTTTCTTCTTCAGTTTTCTCCCAGATTTGAACCTAAAACCATGAGACTTCCAGCTCATTTAAACCCCTCTGATACTGAAGAGTCGTTGTATTTTAAATTTTCCCGAGTTTCTTTATCCCCAAAGCAACCTAATTTTAAATCTGAAAGTCTCTTTTTAAAGCTAGGATGAAGTCGGAGATGAAATAAACCGACTGAATCCTCAGAAATTTTTAAATTCTCAGCGCTAAAATTCTTATGGCTCTTGGGATAGCCAGATTTATTGGATTTACAGGTAGCGCTTTCATGCTTCTTGGCTAATTTATCCAATATCTGGCGGAGCTTTGGCAATCTCAGGACTCATTTTTGTACTCATCGCCGCTAAAAAATATCGGAAACGATGGGCAAAGATAAGATTTTCAGAGACTTTCTGATAGCTTCAATCTTTCTCTTTCCCTTTCTAATACTTTCATCTGCCTTCATTGCCATTCTGCGCGAAAACATAGAGTTAGTTTCCCAGCTTTTCTCGATATTTGTGCACGATATTTTAGCTCTCTGGATCCTTCTAATCTTGGCCTCCTTTTTCTTGAGAAAAAGCTTAAAATTGATTGCAGAAACTACCAATGTTCCGCTTTTCAAGATTTCCGCAAACACATATCTCCTTTCTGCAATCCTA
>CAYXCK010000132.1:0-1875 GCA_964463575.1 uncultured archaeon | reverse complement strand
GTCTCTATTTTCTCTATAGTTTTATCCGCGTCTGCTGAACGAAGATTTTCAACTAAACTTTCTATTCTCATCCGTAGATCCTCCGGAACTTCGTCGCAAAGAAAATTCCACTCCCTTTTAACCAAGCCTAAGTAGAATCTTGATCTTTTGATATCGCCTTGCTTACTGAAAATTGATGCTTTACGTAAAACTTTAAACAACGTTAGAAATCCCCGCTCTCTTCCAGGCAATCCATTAGCCATAACTTTTTTAATCTTATACTTTTGTCTCCTTTTCACGCGTTTGATCATGTTGTTATATAAACGACGAATGACACTGTTAAACATGTCTTTGTTCACTATTGGATGAGCAATTTCTTTAATGGAGTCATGTTTGTCAACTCTGCAAGGATAAAGGCGGGCTCCAATTTTGAGTAGCATAAGTTTTTCGACTATGTGTTGTAGTGCTAAAATATCGGCTTTATTAGCGGCTGCAAGTTCTTCTCGAGCTTTTGCATCATTCGGTTCTTTTAGAATTCTGTTGCACAACATCAGCTTGGCAAACCCGTCTTTATCATAGAAGGACCTTTTCCAGAATTCATCTCTTTCCAGTGTCCCATATAGGGCATCGTGAACCTCACGGAGGGTTGCCGATGATATGGGCGCTACAAGGCTTGTTTGCACGTAATATAGCAAGTTAAGTGTTCGTGCTCCACAACCAAGATCTCGTTGCAATAGCGATCTGTCAGCCCCTCCCCAATGTACAAACATTTTGTCACCTTTATTTTGTAAGTACTTTTTTGCTTGATCTTTTTCGTCAAACCAGAACTGCTTAAACTCATGCGATTCCATGTCCAAGAATCCGTACAGAACTCCATCTGTTAGACTGTACTCCGTGTCAAAAATAACTATGTGGCTATTGTCTGGAAGCGGGATAGGTCTGATCAAGTATATTTTACCTTTTTCCCTTTCGCTCAACAACTTTCGGTAAGCCCTTCGCAGGTGAAACTTATTAATGCCGCAGCTTTCCTTAAGCACTGTCTCATAGAGGGATTGAGTTATATGCTCTGGCGCCTTAACACCGTATTTATAGAATTTAAGTATGTTATCCCATGAAAACCCGTAGCGGGACTTGAGGCTGGCCAGATCTTGAATGTCATCAATTAACTTATTGCCGTATTTCTCGTGGGCTTCCGTGAGTAGAGTAGCCTCATTTCTTGATAGCCCGGCCTCCTCCTGAAGGTGGAGAAGCTTCTCCTCCCCGGTGTATTCCCTCAAGATAGTTTCTATGAGAGAAGGTAGCTTGAACCATTCTATCTCCGCGACGTTTCCGACCTGATCTAAAAGAATCCATGCTATGTTTGCTTCACTACACGCGTCGTCATGCGAACTTACGTTCACAACTACTGTGTTATTGATCCTCTCACACTTTCCGCCGCATTTATGAACATGGCCACAAATAACAAGCGCTACGTTATTGTTTTCTTCCAAAAAGTCCCTGAGTGCGAGGCTTCCTATAGCTTCGTCACCAAATCGCATAGCCCTATCCAGCACCCCTCTCGGAGGTGAATGGGATACTACCAGCAACTTCTTGTCCCTTGAGATTTCATATGCAAGTTCAAGCCTTAACCTTACGCTTCCCTCGCTGTAATCGCCGGAAGGTCCTAACCCGCATGTAGATCCTTCAAGACCGATAATAAGAAACGGCCCTATTTCGATCCAAGTATCATGAACTTCATAAACATTCCTGCCATAAATTCGAAACCTATCAGCGGGCGCATCATGGTTGCCTATTATGGCAACTAGTCCGTATTTTGCGTAACTTGCCAATTCCTCAAATATATTGCGTTTTTTCTCATTTAGTAAAATGTAAAAATAAGCGAAATTACGATCCTCG
>CAYXCK010000131.1:0-1882 GCA_964463575.1 uncultured archaeon | reverse complement strand
GCCCTCCCATGACAGGAGGAGGGAAGGGATGAAAGTTAATGCTGGACCGGAACGGAATTTCCAATGAGTGCGGGAGGAGGACAGAAAAATTAAGAAAGCAATTTTTCCGTGAAGTTGCGTATCTCATCATCAGCTCTTTCGCCGAACTGCTCTATTATCCTGACTATAGCGCTTCCAACAACTACGCCATCTGCACCGGCACTGAAAAGCTGTACAACGTGCTCTTTTCTCGAAATTCCAAAACCGACTGCTATGGGCTTTTTGCAAATATTCTTTGCCCTCTTTAAAGCTTTGAAGGCTAAATCCGGGATTTTATCCCTTACTCCCGTTACGCCGTAAGTGGACGTCAGGTATATGAACTCGGAAATCTCATCGATGGCTCTCAACCTCTCCTCACCGGTATTTGGAGCAGCTAAAAAAACATTCTTCATTCCGAGATCCCTGCAGATCTCTAGAAAGCTACCAGCTTCGTCGAATGGCAGATCGACAACCAGCATTGCATCGATGCCTGCAGAAAATGCCCTCTCAACGAAATTTCTGACCCCGGCTCTGTATATGGGGTTGTAATAGCTCATGAGCACGATTTTTTTATCGCTCTGCTCCCTGAATTTTTTTGCAATCCAGAAAACGTCTTTAAGCCTAAATCCGTTTGAAATGGCCGAAAAATAGGCTTTTTGTATTACGCTTCCGTCAGCAATGGGATCACTAAACGGTACACCGAGCTCAATAACATCAGCGTTTGCCGAAAGCATGAAATCAACTGTTTTTTCCTTTCTTGGATATCCTGCCGGGATGAAGATTACTAGCGATTTTTTGATCATTTAATCACCTCCATAACGATTCCAAGATCCTTGTCCCCCCTGCCCGAAAGATTTACGATCACGATGGAATTTTTGAGACTTTCATCCTTTTCCAGGTATGCTAGGGCATGCGCGCTTTCTAGGGCAGGAATTATCCCCTCAAGCCTGGAAAGCTTCAGAAATGCATTCAAAGCCTCGCTGTCAGTTGCAACGGAATATTCCACTCTTCCGATTTCCTTTAAATACGCATGTTCGGGTCCAACACCGGGATAATCCAGGCCGGCTGCAATGCTGTGCGTGTCGGAAATCATCCCGTCCTCGTCCTGCAGGAAGTAGGACAGCATTCCGTGCAGCACTCCCCTGCTACCAGCTGTAAGTGATGCGGAGTGCTTTCCTGTTTCGATGCCCTCTCCGCCCGCTTCAATCCCTATCAATCTGACATCATCCCTTAGAAACGGATAGAATATTCCGATGGCATTGCTCCCCCCTCCCACGCAGGCCACAACCGCATCGGGCAGACGACCTTCGGCATCGATTATTTGCTTTCGAGCCTCCTTTCCTATTACGGACTGGAAGTCCCTTACAATTGTTGGAAAAGGATGCGGTCCGACTGCGGATCCGATCAGGTAGTGTGTTTTTTCAAAACTTTCTGCCCAGTCTCTGAGCGCCTCGTTTATGGCATCTTTCAGGGTTCTGCTTCCGCTTTCTACGGGAACAACTTCGGCCCCCAGTATTTTCATCCTGAAAACGTTCATTTTCTGCCTTTCATAATCGAGAGCACCCATGTAAATTCTGCATTTTAGCCCCAGCAGTGCTGAAGCCATTGCAGTTGCAACACCGTGCTGTCCTGCGCCAGTTTCGGCTATAATCCTTTCCTTTCCCATGAATTTCGCAAGCAGCGCTTGGGCTATTGTGTTGTTTATCTTGTGCGCCCCTCCATGCAGGAGATCTTCTCTTTTCAGGTATATCCTTATCCCAAGATCTCTGCTTAGATTTTTTGCAAAATAAAGTGGTGTCGGGCGGCCGGCATAATTTCTGAGGTAGTAGTCGAGCTCTTTCCTAAATTCCTCATCATCCTTGAG
>CAYXCK010000130.1:0-1934 GCA_964463575.1 uncultured archaeon | reverse complement strand
GAGGATATGCATGGAGCTCGATTTCGAAGTTTTGTAGTTAGCAGTCCAGAAGTTTCAATCGCCAAAGAGCAGATATCAGATGAGAAGGCTTGGGAGGATAATAACTTCCCCAGATTATAAGATGCAAAAAGGGCAGAAGAGTTCCGCGGAAAAGCGAGAAGGATTTTTCAAAGCTGAAGAATTATGCGAATTCCTTTTCCAGTTTTATCAGATCTTTTGCAATTTCCAGAAGTAGTTTATCACCCGTAACAGGTCGCAGAGAAAATAGTAAAATCGATATTACTCCTGAACGATGTTTTAGAACATTTGTTTCATCGCGTTTTTGACGCTGTAGTATCAGGTCACCTGAAGAGTTGTCCGAAAGGAATCCTATACAGCAGTAGATTTGGGCACCTTAAATCTTCACTTGCCTTTTTTGCAAATTCTTTGGCTATCTTATCTCAGGCAAAACTGTGTACAGCTTTTGTCTGCATGAACATTTCTGAAGATACCCTTTAACCTCGAACCGAATCTTATGATCCAAAAATTCATCCTTCAATCCAGATTCACCGGTATCTCTGCATAATTTTTATTAAATTTCAGTTGATTAATTTAATAATATTTTTTCTTTCAGTCTTTTGCAAGCTCTTCGAGCAAAGATTTCCATATTTTTGTAATTTTTTCCCATTTCAGATTTTCCGGAACGGGAAATTTTTTTGGCCTTTCGTGGTAGACTTCCTCTATTGCTCTTGCAATTTCTTTGGCGTCTGGTTCAACGAATTTAGTTCCAATGTAATTGCCTAGAGAATCAGAAAGCCCTCCAACTTTGGTTGCCACAATGGGCAATCCAAAGCTCATTCCAATGTGCGCAACCCCGCTTTGTGAAGCCCTTGTGTAAGGTAAAACGAGAACATCACTTGCAGAGAAATAAAGTGACACTTCGCTGTCAGGAACGTATCTGTTTATGATCGTGATATTTTCTTTCCTTTTTGAATTCATTGCGAGTTTTATAGATTCTTTATCCTCCCAAGCCTCACCAACAATAAGCAATCTTGAGTTCTCTGCAACTTTTTCAGGCAAAGCCTCAAAAGCTTCTACGAGATACCTTAACCCTTTATAAGGCCGGATTAGGCCGAAGAAAAGAATTACAAATTCCTCCTTTATTCCCAAAACCTCTTTTGCTTTCTCAACTTTTTCATAGTGATCGTAAAGACCATGTGGTATTACCGAAATTTTTTCCTTTGGAACTCTATAGATTTCTGAAATCAGATTTTTGTCTGCTTCCGAGTGGACGACATAGTGCGAGGCTAACTTTCTTATCGCCTTCCCCATGACCCTCGAATAGAATCTTATTGGAAGGATTGCGCTTTCAAGCGGATCTACGACTTCGTGGAATTCGAGAATTATCGGAATATTTTTTCTGTTCAGAATGCTGATTGTAAGATACATATGCGCGATGCTTGACGTCCACCATTCAAAAATCATGGCATCGCATTTCTTTGCAATTCCATAAGCCTTTAACCAAGATAATGGATTGTACCAGTCGAGAATCTCGTAAACCTTCACATTTTCATCGAATTTCAGATTGGTTAGATCTTCTCCAACTCTTTTCCAGCCAGGAAAAAGTCTCTTTGGAAGCATGTTGCGGAAGAGAATTGCTTTTACCTCTGCAAACTCAGTGAGAGCGTTTGACAAGCGGATTGTATAATAGCTAACACCGGAGAGAAACTTCTTTGATGGTCCGAGTATGGCAACTTCTTTTAGCTCCATTTCTTAACACAAAATGCTTCAGCTTTTTATAGTTTTTATTTTCTCTTCCAAACCATTTGATGATGCTGAAAATAAATTTAAATCTCCACAAAGCTTTTCACAAACTTTCTATACCACCTTCTCATTCGTTTAAGATATAGATTTCAAAGAGATGCAGGCCAAAGTGCTCTCCAAACTTTTATATA
>CAYXCK010000129.1:0-1950 GCA_964463575.1 uncultured archaeon | reverse complement strand
ATCTTCTTCAGCTTTTCCAGAGCCTTCCATAGCTTCTCGGTCTCCTCTTTCCCGGCGGCTTCAAAAGCAAGGTCTCCATCAGCCTTAACCTTTACAAGAATGACAGGCCTAGCCCTGCTGTTCAGGAGCTCTTCAAGGGTTATCTTCCCCTCAAAATACCGCTCCAGATTCGCATTCCATTCCTTTATTGCCTCCTTCACATACCACTCTTCTCCGCCCTTTATCGGCGTATCGCATACAAGGCATCTTGCAGTCTGGCTTCTTGCAACAACATTCGGAGCCGGGACTCTGTAGTTTTTGTTGCCAACTGTAATTTCCCCTGCCCTAGCATTGACTGTCGCGTTCTGATTTCTTCCGAGATCCACGATCTCTATCTTTATTTCCTCCCCATTCCTCACGGGCCTGAAGAATGCTAGTCTTTTGTAGCCTTTCTCGCCCTTAACCCTTGCAAGCCACCAGTTCCCGACCAGCGGTGTTCTCTTTCCGCAGCTTGGACATTTTACCTCCCAGCTCCCGATGTAAACCGCGGCATCACCATAGAGCTCCTTTATATCCGGATCGGCTTTCAGCTGATCTAGGATTTCCTTTCCTCTTTTTTCAACCTCTCTCTTAAGCTTATCGCCGAGCTGCTTTTCGACAGCCCATTTCGGGTATTCAAGCATGGCTTTGAGAAAAACGTATGCTGATGGCAGAAGCTCGCACGCTGTGACGTCAAGGCCCAATCGCAGCCCTTCAAGGGGTATTGAGCCGAAGCCGGCAAAGGGGTCGAGGAGTTTTCCTCTTATGTAGCCTGCATATTTCTCAGCAACCATCGGATTCTCTCTGTGCGGCGATTTTGAGTCGAGCCTGAGCATCTTTTTAAAAGCATTGAAGTCCTGTCCCAAATCGATGTCTTCCGGGAGCAGGCTTGCAGCAATTGCAGCCCTCGCTCCGATTAATGGCTTTCTGGTCCACCAGAAGACCATTTCCCATATTGGCGGTCTTCTCGGTCCTTTTTCTTTCTCCGCAGCTTCGTTTATTTGATCCACAAGGTCGTAGAATTTGGGGTTTTCACACAGCCTCATAGCACCACTAGTAGATAATTGAGCATGATGTATATATAGATTTCTTTCGAGAATTATTAGAACATTAAGTTATAACAAAAAATTGAAAAGTTATTACAA
Source organism: uncultured archaeon (assembly GCA_964463575.1). Classification (GTDB taxonomy): domain Archaea; phylum Halobacteriota; class Archaeoglobi; order Archaeoglobales; family Archaeoglobaceae; genus WYZ-LMO2. The sequence continues at coordinate 787 of CAYXCK010000129.1, read as the reverse complement.
AAAATTCTTACAGAAAAATTTTTAAATATTGTAGCCTAGAATCTTCATGAATGAAAAACCGGATCCCGCTTTTGAGAAGGACAAGCTGAAGGAAGTAAACATTCTGGGCTTCAGATTCTACATATACTTCAAACCATATCGCCCTGGAATAGAGTCGGAGATACCAAGAAATATGGAGATTGCAACTCTCGCAGATAAGGAGGGCTATTACTACTGCACGCTGTATGGAGTGGACAATCTGAATGTCCCCTTTCTCGTCAACTACCTTCCAAGGTTTAGGGAAATGGAGCTGGAGCCAGGGCTAACCGAGCTCGTTGAAGTGGCAAAGATGTCCGAAAAGAAGGGGTGGATCATGCTGGATGAGAAGAACATTGAAGTGCTCAGGAAAATAGATGAATTCGAAAGGTTGCGCTCAATTGAGGGAGTCGCATTCAAATCGATGCTGATAAGGAAGGCCGTTGAGATAGCCAGCAGAGAGGGGAGTTTTATAGTGCTTGTGGGGAGCGAAAAGATGCAGGAGTTGCAGAGGCTCAGAAAGCTTGGAAATGGCTTTGCAGTTTACCTCAATGAAAAAGTGCGGAAAATGACCGGAATCGATGAAAATACAAATCTGAGACTCCGCATTGTAGATGGAAGGATTGTGATAGAGAAGGTCAGCGAATGATGCAATGTTCGAAACAGTAATGCCTTCTTGAAAACTTTCAGGCTTCAGGCTCGGTGGCTACTCTCAACTCCGCAATAAGGTTGTATAACCTGTTTTATATTTCTCACTTGTTAAACACAAAGC
>CAYXCK010000128.1:0-2064 GCA_964463575.1 uncultured archaeon | reverse complement strand
GGTGGCGTTCTGAGGGCGAGAGCGTATAAAGAACTCAGAGAGCTTGCGGAATACCTTGGAGCGGTGGTTACAACCAGCATGTCTGCAAGGGGTGCGATACCGGAAGATCATCCGCTCTCGATAATCCCGGCAAGTCCTGCGGCTTTAATGGCGCAGAATGAGGCAGATGTTGTTCTTGTTGTCGGCAGCAAGCTTGGAGATCTTGATTTCTGGGGAAAACCCCCTGCATGGGGAGATCCGGAATTGCAGAAGACGATACAGATCGACATAGACCCGGAGATGATAGCCCTTAACAGACCGGTTGACCTTGCAATTGTAGGAGATGCGAAAGAAACTCTGGAGCTCCTTTTAAAGGAAATAAAGAATCTTGGAGAAAGAAGAAAGCCCAGCGATAGGATGAAGGATTACAAAAAGATCCAGGAAGACTGGCTGGCAGAATTTCTTAAGCAAGCTGAATCGAACGAGAAACCTATACATCCGCTCAGAGTCATAAAGGAGGTCAGGAATTTTTATCCAAGAAATGCGATTGCATGCGTCGATGGGGGCAACACAGCCGTTTGGGCTTTCTATCTGAACAGGATATACGAACCCAACACATTTCTCTGGGCTGCCGATTCCGGACATCTCGGTACAGGACTTCCTTATGCAATTGGTGCAAAGCTTGCAAATCCTGAAAGGCCGGTTTATTTAATCACCGGTGATGGAGCATTCGGCCTTACAATGCAGGAAATGGAAACGGCCAGCAGGGAGAAAGTGAAGGTTACAGTGGTTCTTATGAACGACTGTGCCTGGGGAATGATAAAGGGCGCTCAGAAGGCAATTTGTGGCGGGAGATACATTGGAGTTGACTTCTCGGATGTGCGATACGACAGGGTTGCAGAAGCGATGGGCTGGCTCGGTATAAGGGTCGAGGACCCAGAGGACATAAACTATGCTCTAGATAAAGCCGAAAGCACGGAAAAACCGGCACTTCTGGATGTGAAGGTTTCCCAGGAAATAAACCTTAATCCTCCCGATTTGATAACCCTGGGATCTCTCTGGCTTGAGGGTTGCGATCTTCAGAAATATGCGGGCGATCGTTCTTGAATTCAGCATGCTTAAAATAGGATTAACAATGCTTCTTTCAAAGTTTTCGAAGAGCGCATACTATGGCCCTTTTTCGATCGTAAAATTCCAGAAAAATTATCCTGAACCAAAAAGACCCTCCGATGAATGGGTTAAAATCAGAACAAAAATTTGCGGAATATGCGGCTCCGACATTAGGCTAATTACTCTTTCGGAAAGCACATTTCTTTATCCAAATACCTCTTTTCCTTTGGTTCCTGGACACGAGATAGTGGGTTGCATCGAGGATGCAGGAGGATCTGAGTTTCGGAAGGATGAAAGAGTCGTTGTCAATCCTGTTCTTCCATGCAAAATTAGGGGATTCGATGAATGCGAATACTGCAGAATGGGCCATTTTGCCGTTTGTAAAAACACAGATCGGGGCAGAATATCTCCCGGAATTTTCATCGGGACTTGTAGGGACATTCCTGGAGGCTGGGCGGAGTACACAGTTGCGCATAGGGATGCAGTTTTAAGAGTTCCGGACGAAATTTCAGACGAAAATGCGGTTTTTGCCGAACCCGTGACAATAGGTATTCATGCAACTTTGAGGTCTTTTCCAAAAGATGACGAGATGGTTGCAGTTGTGGGATGCGGAGTTATAGGGCTTGCAACTATAGCCGCTCTCAGGTATTTTGGCTTTAAAGGAGAAATAATCGGAATAGAGAAAAACGAAAAGCTCAGCGAGGTGGCGAGGATTTTTGGAGCAAACAGGGTTATTGTAGGCGACCCGATCGACGGCATTGCAGAAATTACTGGTGGCAGGGTCTACAAGCCACCGATGGGGAAAAAAGTCCTCGTTGGAGGAGGCGCGGATGTTGTATATGAGTGCGTTGGAACAGCCGAAGCTTTTAGCACTTCTTTAAGAATCGCCAGACCTCTTGGAAAGGTTGTGGTTGCTGGGACGATTTCGAAGGTTAAGGCGGATCTGGCTCCGATTTTTGCAAGAGAGCTTGAAAT
>CAYXCK010000127.1:0-2153 GCA_964463575.1 uncultured archaeon | reverse complement strand
AACAAGGGTTTAAAAAATTAAAGCAGCTTAATTAATATTTCTTCGCATCCCTCACCACAACGGAACTCCACCTCCAAGCTCCTCGAAGTTAAAGGAAGAATCTCCATATTTCCCAGTTTTCTTTTCCAAACAATCTAGTTAACGATATCAGCCTTTCCAAAAATTTTATTCCAGAAAAATCCTCTAAAATACCTGTAAGCCCAGCTTTCAGAATTTAAGCTTATATTCTGCCAACACTTTCAGATGGCAGTGTCATTTGTAGCATCTGGATATCTTGAAACAGTATAGTATTTTTTTGAGGATGAAAAGCTTCTCCTTTATTTCCTTCGGAAACTCAAATCCCGACTTTTCCCTTAAGATTTTGTACAGCCCCGTTACTGAACAAATCTTCGGAAGCTCTTCTCTAGCAAATTTCTACGAAAAGGGATTTTAAGATTTTTCCACAGCCTGCTAGACAAAAAATGCTGTTCTGAAATATTTTCTGGCAGAATAGAACATTCTCACATCTTCAATGTCCTCTTCCGCAGTTCTGAGCCATTTCTTGTTTCACATCTCATAGCAAACTTTCCACCTTTCGGATAAAAAATTTAAAATTTTAAGGCTATGCTAAAGCATGAAAACAATAGTTCTCGCCGGTGGCAGGGGAACAAGGCTATGGCCCCTAAGCAGGGAAATGATGCCAAAACAGTTTCTGAAGATATTTGGAAACTCTTTATTCCAGAAAACGCTACAAAGAGCGCTAATTTTTTCAAAGCCGGAAGAGATATTCGTTGTAACGAATAAGGAGTACAGATTCAGGGTTATGGACGACATGGAGGAAATTGGAATAAAGATCCCGGAAGAGAACATAATACTGGAACCGAAGGCAAAAAGCACACTTCCTGCAATTTGCCTCGGAATGAAATTTGCAGGAAACGGGAAGTTTGTCATCCTTCCATCGGATCACTTCATCGAGGTAAACGAGAAATACATCTCCGCATTCAGGATTGCGGAAAAAATTTCGGATGATTACCTTGTAACATTCGGAATTCATGCAAAGAAGCCCCATACCGGCTACGGTTACATAAAGCCCGGCGAAAGAATCGGAGAAGCTTTCAGAGTTGACAGATTCAAGGAAAAACCGAGCGCTGACGTTGCCGAGGAATACGTGAAAATGGGATACTTCTGGAACAGTGGAATGTTTCTCTTTGATTCAAGAATTTTCGTTGAAGAGCTGGAAAAGCATTTTCCGGAAATGCTGAAGGTATTCGAAAAAGGTGAGGATGCTTACAATGAAATAGCCGAAATATCGGTGGACTACGGGCTTCTCGAGAAATCCGAAAGGGTTGCAGTTGTTCCGATCGATGTGCAATGGAGCGATGTCGGGAACTACGACGCTATATACGAGATCTGGGAAAAGGATTCAAGCGGAAACGCCTACAGCGGGGAAGCAATTTTCATAGATTCGAAGAACAATCTTGTTGTATCGCAAAGGCTAATAGCGCTTGCCGGTGTTGAGGATTTGATAGTCATCGATACTGATGACGCGCTTCTCGTTACAAAAAGGGGAAACGGGGAGATCGTTAGAAAGGTTTACGGAATACTTAAGGAAAAGGGAGACAAGAGGATTGAGGTTCACAGAACAGCCTACAGGCCGTGGGGAAGCTATGTTATTCTCGAAGAAGGAAGGGGATACAAGGTGAAGAAGCTCTTGATAAAGCCCGGAAAGAGGATGAGCCTTCAGAGGCATTATCACAGAAGCGAGCACTGGGTAGTGGTCAGGGGGACGGCTAGGATAGTTGTTGACGGAAAGGAAATATTGCTAAGAAGCGGGGAGAGTACGTTCGTTCCAGCAGGTGCTCTGCATAGAATAGAGAATCCGGGAAAAATACCGCTAGAGATAATAGAGATCCAGATAGGAGAATACATAGAGGAAGATGACATAGAGAGAATTGAAGATGATTTCGGGAGATGCTAATCATTTTTTAATCGAGAGGAGAGGGACCGGGATTATCATTACGGCTCGAAGCGCTGAAACTGCAAGGAAATAGTCAATAACTTCCCTTTTCCTTTCAGAAATCGTTTCCTCTAGGGGAGCAATGCGGAAAGGACTAAAACGATTGCAGCTATGTCAAGCTCGGCTTGAAGAACTCGTAGCAGAGAAAAATGCAGTA
>CAYXCK010000126.1:0-2204 GCA_964463575.1 uncultured archaeon | reverse complement strand
CATCCCAAGATCTCGCCAACCTGTGGTTTTTAAAATGCTATTTTTTATTTAAGCTTTTCCCTGCTTTGCAAGGTTCTCGGTTATAATTTATAAATCCTAACAAGAATTTCATTGTGGAAAGAAGAAAACTAAGAAAAAAGGAGGCTAGAGAAATAAGCAAGGAAGTTTTTGAAAGAGCCGGGGTAAAGGTAGAAGGCGAAATGGAAGTTCTGGATTTTGAAAATGTGAAGATAATTCTCGTGAACAACGAAGCTCTACTGATGGAATTTGATGGAAAAAGGTACGTCAGCGTTTATGGCGCAATAAAACTCAGACCGGAAAAATACAAGGTGACTGTAGATTCAGGAGCGATGGACTTCATACTGAAAGGAGCAGACGTGATGAAGCCGGGAATAACGTATGCTGATCCAAGAATAATGGAAGGGGATTTCGTGTATATCACGGTTGAGCCAAAGGATACACCAATAGCTGTTGGCATCGCTTTATGCAAAGCAGAAGAGATGAAAGGAAAGGGGAAGGCCATAAAAAATATCCATCACGTTAAGGATAGAATTTGGAGGTATCTTCTTGAAAGCAGACTTATACTTTGACAGAATAGACTTCTACAAGTATTTACCAAAAAAGGATTGCGGAGATTGCGGATTCACATGCAGAGAATTCTCCAGAATCTTAAAAATGGGCTCAAGGGCAGATAAATGTCCCCACCTGACAAAAAAAGAAGTCGAATTCTTAAACCTCGCAATAGAAGCTAAGAAATTTTTAGATGTGCCCATTTTGCAAACGACTGTAAAAACCAGAACAGGACTTGTTTTTAGCGATAAAAAGGCTGTAACGTTGATAACGGCAAATTATCCCTACACACAGGCAGCTGTTTCTGAGATAATGGTCAGGGCTGGAATAAATTTTAACATGCTTGTAATAGACACAGAAGGCTACTCGGTTGACATGGCAGTCTTTTTGGGCTATTTCAGGGCTGAAAGAATAGCTGAATATATGGATGAGCTGGAAAAGGTTGATAAGAGGAAAATAGTAATTCCGGGACTGGCAGAGAAGTTTAAAGATGAAATAACTAAAATTGTTGGCGATGTAATCGTTGGTCCAGTTTGCTGTGCAGAATTACCCATTTTTCTGCTAAAGGAGGGCTTGATCAACAATATTTAAATTTAAAGACGACTCTTATCATGGCACTCGGTTTCGTCCTGATAAAGGTAGCACCGGGGAAAGAAAAAAAAGTATACGATAAAATAGCTAGCATCAAAGAAGTTGAAGAACTATATCCGCTATTTGGAGAATACGACTTAATTGCGAAGATCGTTGTGAAAGACTTCGAAGAGCTGAGCGATATCGTTGTTAACAAGATAAGAACAATTGAAGGTGTTGTTGAAACAAAAACCCTTACGGGGGCCAAGTTCTGATGCTACGCGGGCTAAGAATAATTGCGGAAAACAAAATAGGAGTTCTTAGAGATATCACTACAATAATAGCAGCGGAGGGAGGGAACATACAATATGCGCAGAGCTTTCCAATCCGATTTGGAGAATATGCTGGAAAGGCACTGATTTATTTTGAGATCGAGGGCGGAGACTTCAAAAAAATATTCGAGAGAATCAAGGCTCTAGAAACTGTTATCGAAATCGAGGAGGAGAAACCATTTGAGCAAGTTTATGGTAAAAGAGTTATAATTTTAGGCGGAGGAGCCTTGGTTTCACAAGTTGCTATAGGAGCGATAAGCGAGGCAGACAGACATAATCTAAGGGGAGAGAGAATAAGCGTAGATACGATGCCAGTTGTTGGAGAAGAAGAAATTGCAGAAGCAGTAAAGGCTGTTGCAAGGCTTCACAGAGCAGAAGTTCTTGTCCTTGCCGGCGGGCTAATGGGAGGAAAGATTGCTGAAGAAGTGAAGAAATTGAGGAAAAAGGGTATAAGGGTTATTTCCCTAAGCATGTTCGGAAGTGTGCCGGATGTAAGCGATGTGGTGATAAGCGATCCAGTGATGGCGGGAACAATAGCTGTGATGCACATAAGCGAGAGGGCGAAGTTCGACATAGACAGAGTTAGGGGAATGAGAATCTGATGAAAAGAATATATACAGCATGCACAGCAATTTAACAATGGCCCGGATGGGGTAGCGGCTATCCTCTGGGACTGTGGATCCCAGGAGGCGGGTTCAAATCCCGCTCCGGGCCCTATGAAACTTTTTAGCA
>CAYXCK010000125.1:0-2209 GCA_964463575.1 uncultured archaeon | reverse complement strand
AAAATGAATCCGGAACGGTCAGAGAACTTCTAGATATCTGTATTTCTCATCTTCAAAAATACCTCCAAAACGAACCTCAAGACGCCTCCTGAAGATTGGACCATCTATTAAGATGGTATGAAATTCGCCATTTTCTCCGCAAGGGTCGGCTTTATTGGCTATTAGATATTCGATGACTTCATTACTGAATCTTTTTCCAAGTATTTCATCATAACCCTTCCTGACCGCAATTATCACAGCTTCGAATTTTTTAGCGATCTCTTCTGCCAATTCTCTCGTATTTCTGCCCCAAAGGGGAAATATTGGTTCAATCCCAAGTTCTTTGCAGACTCTAGTTATCCAGTTTCTATGATGTTCCAGGTATATATCTCCAAAAATGACTTTTTTGGCATCATTTTCAATGAAAACGGATTTCAGAACTTCTTCGAAGTTGTTTGAATATCTTCCAAAGACCAATTCGATGCCCACCGCTTCGCTTTGTCTTTTTAATACATCTTCCTTTAGCCTATGTGCCCTCGTCTGGCCGTCTTTTACCATGGAAACTAACCTATCGATTCTATATTTCTTCTTTGCTTCATAGAGCGCCATTCCGGAATCCTTTCCACCGCTCCACATTGCAAGTATCATTCTTCAAAACCTCTGCTGTTTAAAAAATTTAGATATCAAAGTATTTCATGTATTCCCATGGGGTTATGTAAAGACAGAACTGATTCCACTCTTCTATTTTTAGCTCCATGAATTTGTCGAATATGTGACTCCCAAGAACTTTCTGAAGGACTTCGTCTGTTGCTAGATGATCCAACGCATCTCTGAGCGTAGTTGGCAATTCGCCAATTTTCAGTTCTCTTTTCTCTCTTGGCGAAAGTTCATATACGTCTTTCATAATGGGATCTCCTGGTTCTATTTTTTTCTTTATCCCATCTAGTCCGGCTGCAAGTTGCGCTGAGATTGCTAAGTAGGGATTACAGCTGGGATCTGCGCCTCGATACTCTACTCTTATTGCAGATGGCTTCTTTTTGTACATGGGCACTCTGACTAGAGCAGATCTATTCCTTGGGCTCCAGCAGATATTTATTGGTGCTTCGAAACCCGGTACAAGTCGTTTGTAGCTGTTAACTGTTGGGCAACAGATCGCAGTTAATGCTTTTGCGTGCTCGAGTAATCCGCCAATGTAGTAACGAGCTTTTTGGCTTAGGAAGAATTCGTCATTGGGATCCGCAAATATGTTTTCCCCATTAAAAGGTTCTCCCTTCCAGAGGCTTTGATGTGTATGCATTCCGCTAGCGTTATCCAAATAAATTGGTTTGGGCATAAAAGTTGCTATCAGTCCATTTTTTCTGGCTATGTTTTTTGCTGCAAACTTGTAAAGATAGACGGCATCGCAAACGGGTGTAAGTTTTTTGGGTTTGAAATCAAGTTCTATTTGTCCGGAAGTAGCGACTTCATGATGGTGGTATTCGACGATTACATCAAGTTTTTCAAGATAATAAACGAGCTCGTTTCTGTATTCAGTTGTTGTATCTTCCGGTGGAGGTCTGAAGTAGCCTTCTTTTGGTCGTATTATATAGCCCTCTTCCAGTTCTGGACTTTTCGGCAAAATCCTTGGAGCACCCCAGCTGTCTCCAACTCCTCCACTTGGGGATGTCCATAGATCCCATGTAAGATTTCTGAAATCAATACCCTGAAAAACGAAAAACTCTATTTCTGGTCCAAATATGGCGTTCATACCTTGATTTTCAAGCTCTTTTTGAATTCTTTTGGCAACATAACCACGTGGGTCACATTGGGCCACACCAGAGCCCCATGGTTCATGGATCTCCCCAAATATTATAGCCGATTTTTGGAGAGGATCTTTGATCCAGGGAATTATCCTTAGAGTTTCTAAATCTGGCATCCAGATCATGTCGCTCTGCTCTATGCTCTTAAAACCCCTCACGGATGACCCGTCAAAGCCTATTCCATCAAAAGCAGAACTTTCTAAGAATTCCCTTGCAGGTATAGAGAAGGTTAGTAAGTACCCTCTTATATCGCTAAAAGCGCACAGAACTTGTTTGACCTCGTTTTTTTCGAGCAGATTTCTTGCATTTTCTATTGCATCCATTGAATCACCCCTCAGTTTTCGAGGTTTTCAGTATATATGTTTTTCGTAAATCTTTTCTGAGATTGAAGAATACAAAATTTTTTTCAAAAAAATTGAAAATTTTTCAAA
>CAYXCK010000124.1:0-2323 GCA_964463575.1 uncultured archaeon | reverse complement strand
CTCGAGGAGAAGCATATCGGTAAATTGTCGAAGGTTATTTCATCTTTTTGAAAATACTTTTTAGACTCAAAACAGTCCCGTCGGGTAGTATTGCGTCCCACTCGCTGTAGTCAAATCTTCTGAACATGAATCCTGCGGGCTTTTCTAGATTGACTGCAGTCGAAGAACAGAGTTCATTAAAAGCTGGAAGTACAGCTACTCTTTTCTCTTCATCGCGTATCTTTATAACGCCACTCAGCAAGGCTCTCTCTTTTATTCCCCCCACTTCTGATGGTATGAAAACCGATGGATGAGCGTGGGCGAATATAAGGTTTTTGGACTCGAAAAAACTTTCATCCGGAATCGCATGGCCATGAAAAATCGAAAATTTTCCGATTTTTACCGCTTTTTGACCAGTTATCCCAATGTCATGGTTTCCTTTTACGAGTATCAGTTCCACAATTTCCGATATTTCCTCCAAGAATTCTTGTACGGGACTCTTTTTGCCAAGGTGTCTAATGTCTCCAGCTATTATCAGTGTCTGAAATCTCTCGGCAAGCTTTAGAATTTTCTCCAGTAGTTCTCTGTCATAAGTAGGAATTAGACCGAAATGAATGTCTGCAATAACGGCTTTTTTCCCTATTGAAACGGCGTCACTCAGAATTTTCATCGAAAACTCTCTTTTCAACTTCTTTCAGATACTCGGATATGTCCAGACCAGTCTCTTTAGCTACTATCAGAGCGACCACTTCGAAACTTAGAAGATTTGCCATCTTTTCCTGTCTCTCACTTATAATTGAAAATATCTCATGGATGTTCTTTCCAGTTTTCTTGGCTATTTCCTCGACTACTCTTTCTCCAATTGTTCTCTCTTCTATTAAAAGCTCCTCAAGCTCGAAGCCCATGTTTAGGAGATGAAGTCTTCGAGAGTTAAGCTTTTTCCTGCATCATCTCTTTCCTTTTTCTTTCTCCTCTTTTTTACTTGTTCATCTTCTTTTTCCTTCTTTTCCCCTTTTGGAGTTTCTAGAGTTTTCTCTTCCTTTCTTTCAATTTCTTCCTCCTTTTCTTTAATTGCCAAATCCGTTATCCAAGTCTCGTCTACTCTATGAAGCTTTTTTGCTTCAATAAATTCGGCAATTTCTTTAGATTTCTCTCCTACCAGAAATTCTAGATCTTCTTTGCTAAATTCATAAAAAGCGGCAATTTTAGCGCTCTTCTCAACTTCTAGGTTTTGGAGTAAGAATTTTATTACGGGCATCATTTCATTCTTAGCTTTTGTAGTGGAAAGATGGGAGTAAGTTGCAATCTTTTTTAGTATTCTCTCTCTTATCTCCCTACTTTTTTTCGTTTGAAACAAGAATTGCCACGTTCGCGGTCTTTTATAGTGTGTAAAGCCAGTCTTCTTTTCCTCTCTCATCTTTTGGACTCCGTCCGTCATTAGGTAGGTGGCGTATTTCCAAAGTCTGTAAGCTTGTCTTTTTCGAACACGGCCTAGGAATATGTCAGCTCTTGAGAGAGCGACATAACCCTTCAATAGGTTCTTTCCCTCGTATTCGAGCGGCAGATTCTCTTCTATCCACTGTATGAGATCTTCAGGTGCCTCATCCAGTGACATCGCATCCATATATGCTGAGAAGTTGGTTTTGAAAATTCTCTGCAAAAGCTTGAATATGTCAATTTCTTGTATCCTTTTTCCAACTACAAGATCCTCCAAGGTTACTTTTTTCTTCCCCTCAGCAATGGCTTGCAAATCATTTATCGCAGCTCTTAAATCTCCGCCGGCATTTTCTGCGATTTTTTCTAGCACTTCTTTTTCACATTCTATTCCCTCCTTAATGCAGATCTTCTGTAGGACCTTCACTATTTGTGTCTTTGAAACTCTTCGAAATTCTATGAACTCGCAGAGAGATCTAAGCTCTTGTGACAGCTCGTAAGGATTGTTTGCTGTTAATATTATCGGTTGTCTTGGCCTCTTCCTGATTATCCTTATTAAAGCTGATTCTCCACCAACATCTTCTTTTTTATGAATATTATCCACTTCGTCCAGTATTATGAGTTTCAATCTCCCAGCGCTTGAGGATAAAAATTCCCCTTCGTCGCTGATCGTTTCATTAAAAGCTCCCGCCCCAACAATTCGGTCTATTATTTCCCAATTTCTTTGATCACTTGCGTTCATCTCAACGACTTCCCACTTCATCGTATTCGCCAATGCTAGGGCAAGGGAAGTCTTACCCACGCCTGGTGGTCCAGCAAGCAGAAGAGGCTTCCAAGTACCCTTCTGCCACTTCTTTGCCCACTCCATCACTCTTGCGATCGTCTCTTTGTCTGCTACGACTTCGCTGAT
>CAYXCK010000123.1:0-2342 GCA_964463575.1 uncultured archaeon | reverse complement strand
GGAATTCCGGAAAGGAATGTTGTTCTGCTTAGCGGTGGACCAGGAACTGGAAAGACGATTTTCGGACAGCAGTTTCTTTGGTATGGACTGCAGAACGGCGAGCCGGGAATATATGTAGCCCTAGAGGAGCATCCGGTTCAAATCAGACAGAACATGGCAACATTCGGATGGAATGTTAAGAGCTTTGAGAAGGAAGGAAAATTCGCCTTGTTGGATGTTTCACTACAGGGATAGGAAAATCCAAGGAATATGAAAAATACATCGTTCAGGATCTCACCGAAGTGAGAGAGCTGATGGACGTTCTAAAGATTGCAATAAAGGATCTAAACACAAAAAGGGTGGTTGTGGACTCCGTTACAACGCTGTACATTAACAAGCCAGCAGTTGCGAGGAGTATAATTTTGCAGCTTAAGAGGTTCTTGGCCGGAATGGGCTGTACGGCAATATTTGTCAGTCAGATAAGTGTGGGAGAAAGAGGATTCGGCGGTCCCGGTGTTGAACACGGAGTGGATGGAATAATAACTGAAGAGATCGATAGTTGTGTGGAAAATGCGGGGAACGAGTCATTCGATGAAGCGACACCTTTTTGAGATAACATCGAAAGGGATAGTTGTTTATCCGGATAAAATTTTTAAGCTGAAGTGAGAAAATGGAAATCCCTCTTAATCCGATTAGCAAGGAAGAAATTCACAGGCTTGAAAGCATATTGCTCTTTGCAACGCTTTTTAGACCAGAAGTCATTGAAATAATAAAGGATCCGGTTGAGCGCCTGACTTAGGTTGATAGTTTGGCTGTTGCAGCTGGGACAATTGCTAGGGAGAAAGCGAGGATGAATGTTTCAGATATTGCAAGGGAGCTCGGAAGAACGGAGCAGACAATCAGAAAACATTTGAAAGGAGAGACAAAGGCAGGACAAATTGTCAGGGAGACTTAAGAGCTCATAAAAATGGGAAAAATCAATGAATTGCTAACTTTTGCTAGCGTTGATATAAAGAAGCTGAAAGTAGAAAATGAAGAATTAAAGAAGAGGATGGAAGGGCTGAAGAAGTTGAAGCAGGAATTAGATGAACTCAAAAACAAAATAGAAGCTATAAGGGAGGCTATGGAAAAGCCCTTTCATGAGAAAAGCTTAAATTCAGGACATAAAACTTTTAAATGCTCTCGCCGCCTAAAGCTTTGAAGCATTGCGAGCGATGAAAGGCGGCTCCCTTTTCCAAAAATTATATACTGGGGAACGACTTAGCCCATGGAGTTTGGAACCGTTGCACCAACTTTTCCCCCAATCAGCGAGGCTAGGAAAACTGCAAAAAGGCTTGAAGAGAAGGGCTATGATGCGCTTTGGTTTGCAGACCATTTGATGGGCTGGTATCCGCATGATATATGGAAAGAAACTGTTTTCTCTCTCCGCTATCCATCTTGTCATATGTTCTACGATGCATTTTGCGAGATATGCTATTCAGCTCCAGAAACGAGTAGAATAAAGTTTGGGGTTTCAGTTACAGAAATTATAAGAAGACATCCGGTTGTAATGCTCCAGCAGGCTGTAACCGCGAACCATGCAACCGAAGGTAGATTCATTCTTGGTATAGGGGCTGGGGAAGCTGAAAATATTGTCCCCTATGGTTTTAACTTTGAGAAACCTGTTGCAAAACTTGAGGAAGCACTTCAGCTAATAAGAATTCTCCTAAATTCGGATTTTGGGGAGAAGATAAACTTCGAGGGAAAATTCTTTAGGCTAAAAGATGCTGTTTTCGATTTAAAACCTGTTGGAGAAATGCCAATTTGGATTGGAGCTCATGGAGACAAAATGCTCAGATTAACTGCGAAATACGCAAATGGCTGGCTTCCAACAATGCTTCCTCCAGAAATTTATGCCGAAAAGGCTCAAAAGCTGGAAAAATTTGCTCGAGAAGAGGGGAGAAACCCTGAAGAAATAAAGAAGGCCATTTTCGTAAGCTTAGTTGTTGATGAGGATAGGAAAGAAGTGGAAAAACTTCTTGGAACTACAATTCTGAAGATACATGCTTTACTTCTTCCATCTGAATACTATGAAATGCTTGGATATAAACATCCCTTTGGAAGATTTTATGGTCTGCTTGATTACATACCGACGAAGTATTCTAGGGAGGATATAATTAGGGCCGTTAATGAAATTCCCGATAAAGTTTCTAAAATAGCTTTCTTGGCTGGTACAAAGGACGAAGTAGTTGAAGAGCTTGAGAAATATGAGAAGATAGGGGTAGAACATGTAGTTCTATGGAATCTAACGTATTTCGGCGATGTTGCCAAGATAAAGTCTTCATATGCTTTGATAGATGAAATAATAAAAATGTTTAGATAAT
>CAYXCK010000122.1:0-2375 GCA_964463575.1 uncultured archaeon | reverse complement strand
GTTGCCTTAGCAACCTTTTCATAATCTGCTAGGCAAAGCTTCTAATTTTAGTCCCTCTTCGCGGCTTCTGTTCAGCTCGTCATTTGTTCAGGGTATTCAATTTACGGAAAGAATGATGAAGCTTGGGACATCAGATCTACTCATCGAGCTGCCTCCATATCATTTCCCGAGCTTTAGGGTTAGCTGGTAGGTCATTTGGCAGAGGAGCAGAGCATTCATTTTCAAGGTTGGAAAGTTCTCATTCTTTTCAGCGATCCTTTGGCTCCTTGAACATTAAGTTTCTCGCATTTTCAGCTGTTTTCCAGCTTTCTCTAGTCTATCTACTTGCATTTGCAACTTATTCGATTTTTTTCAGTAATCTGAAAGCGTTTTCTGCTTTTTCTTTATCACATTTCCTATTTTCCTGAAGTTTTCCTCGTATTCAGCCCTGAGCTGTGGTCTGTAAAGGACTGCTGCTGGATGGTAAAGGGGAATTATCTTTAGCCTCTTCCCCCATGCTTCAGCTTCGAAAATTTTCCCCTGAAGCTTAGTTATCGAGGAAAATTCGAGGCCGAAATTTCTGAATATGAATTCAGCCGAAAACCTTCCTAGGCAGACAATTATGTTCGGCTTTATCGCTTCCAGCTGCCTGAGCAGATAGCCCCCACAAGCTTCTATTTCCTCGGGAAGGGGATCCCTGTTGTTCGGAGGCCTGCATTTAAGCACGTTTGCTATGAAAACATCATCTCTGCTCAGCCCTATCATGGAAAGCATATCAGTGAGGAGCTTTCCTGCGCTCCCGACAAATGGCTCTCCCCTTTCATCCTCCTCTCTTCCCGGAGCTTCTCCTATGAAAACCACCTCAGCCCTTTCATTTCCGCTTCCGACTACGTATTTTGTCTTTGTTCTGTGAAGGCTGCATTTTTTGCACTGCAGAATCTCTTTGGCTATGCTTTCAAGGGATTCCATATTCTGGATTTGATGGGAAATTTTAAGATTTTTTCATTTTAAGATAAATCTCTTTTATCGAAAGGGGTTTCTAATCTGATCTCCTCCCCGCCCTAAAGGGCGAAGTTTCCAGCTAGAGCGAGGAGGTTTGGGATTACATCTCCCCCGCAGCAAGATTTAATCTCGGGCAGGTATTTCAAAAATCTTCCTCTGATGACTGGAAATCTCAGACATTTTGATAAATTCAGAAAGTTCGGTCTTGAATTCTGGGAATTATTATTGAGATTTTTTAAGCTTTAGCTGCGAGCAGATCACAAAATTTAGAATCTTTTTCTTTAAAGCAAATCCGTTTGAAAATAAATTGACAACTAAAAACTAAAATATCCAAGAGATCAAAAATTGTGGACTTCGAAAAACTGCTTGAAAATGTTGCAGAAAGGCCAACGCTGAAAAAATGCACAGCCTTGCTTGAAAAAGCTAAAGGCTATGATGAACTGCGCAAGCTCCTCGATTTTGCTTCGAAGCTTAGGGATGAGAACGTTGGCAGAACTCTTAAGCTTGATTCATTTGTTTATCCCGTGAAGAAGTGCATGTTGGAAAAATACTGCATATACTGCTCGAACTACGTTGAAGAATTCAGACTTGAGCCTTTGAGCATTGAAGAATTCTGCAGGGCAATTGAATTTATTAAAGGGTGCGGAATGAAAAGGATAACTCTTGAAGGAGGATACAATCCGGACAATAGCAAAATCCCGGTTTTCATAGAAATATCCAGAAAAGCAGGGTTTGAGACTGCATTGGACATCTATCCGATAACTGAGAATGAGCTTGAGGAATTCAAAAGCCTAGGAGCTTCGGAAGTCTATGCATCGGTTGAAATAGCGGACGGAAAAATATTCAAACAATTCAAGCCTGGAGAAAATCTTGAGGATCGATTGAAGCTTGCAAAAGAAATCTGCAAGCTAAAAATGGGCCTTTCGAGCACACTGCTCATAGGATTGCCGGGGACCAGTGAAGAGTTGTGGATTAAGGGAATTCTTCTGCTCAGGGAATTCGACTGCTTAAAGCATTTGACGATCTCGGGCTTCAACCCAGTTTTTGGAACTCCATTGGAGCACTCGGAGCCGGCTTCTATTGTAACGGTAGCAAAGTTAGTCGCTCTGGCAAGAATTATCCTTCCAGATATAGATATATCAGCTGCTGGTTCGGTTTCGTTGCAATCTTTGCCTTTAATGCTAATCGCCGGTGCAAACAGAGCATATCTCGGCGCCTACGTTTGCAGGGCTAGGACAGGAAAAGGTTTCGCCGATGAACTCGATGAAGTCTTTAAGCCGGAGTACGAAACGGTGATTTCAGATGGCCTCGTATTTGCAAATCCCTCGAGGGCCGTTGAGAGGATATGCATGGAGCTCGATTTCGAAGTTTTGTAGTTAGCAGTCCAGAAGTTT
>CAYXCK010000121.1:0-2379 GCA_964463575.1 uncultured archaeon | reverse complement strand
TAAGAGGTGGCTATGCGTTATTGGGAGACCCGTTGCAATTACCCGTCGTCACAACCCAAAGAGAGTTAATGCAAAATGTCCTTGAATTTATACTATCTCATCATGCAATAGACGGAGGATTAAATTCGCTTACTTTACAATATAGGATGCACATCGAGATTTGTAACGCAGTAAACAGGATGAGAAGGGAGCTCTCTTTTTGGCGGGATTTCCACCCGCTAGAGCCAAGCAATGAAGTTAAACTCAGAGATCTAATTGGCTTAGGCTATGAATATGCCGAACAAAACATCAACAATGGTTGCCGCCTAACATCTGAAGAACTAAAAGAAATCCTAGATCCCTCTTACACCTTTGTGGTTGTAAACACAGATAAATTACCAAGAAGTACTGACGAGGAGCAGACACAATCAGGTTCACGACGAAACGAGGCGGAAGCAGAAGCCGCTGTTGACATTGCAATTGCTGCACACCAAGCTTACCATAGACAAAATGAGCGGCTCGTCCCACAAATAATATCACCGTACAATGCTCAGGTTTGCGAAATCAAGTATAGACTAAGAAGGAGACAACAGGCGTTAGGTATGTCAGTAGAAGAATCAGTGATTACCGCATATAAGTCCCAAGGGAGGGAATTTCCCTTTGTGATAGTCTCCTTGGTGAGGAAAAATCCGGAGAGAAGAATAGGTTTCTTGGAAGATGAAAAGCTTAGAGCGCAGATATATGTGGCGTGTTCAAGAGCGCAAGGCAAACTTATACTCTTAATGTCCCAAGAGACTTTTGGCGGAAAGCCTCTGTATGATGAGCTTGTAAACGTAAGAGGGTCAAGACACGCATTGCTTTGGGGATGGAACTAATGCCTATCCCTAAAAATTTTGCTATTCTAACAAAACCTCGAATCGAAGTAGATAGAGTTGATGAGAAAAAGTATAACTTGGATTTTTTAATGAATTTTCCAGGAGCATGGAAAGCCCTCAACGAAAAATGGTTGGAAACTCCTAAAAGATTAATAGACGGGGAAATTCAGCTATTATCTGACTTTGCAGATTATAGGCACTTCATGGTAAGCATTAATTACAAAAGGAAGGGAATAGCTGCAAAAGAATATAGAGAAGAAAAAGCAGAATTTGAGGTCTGGCAGCACAAGAACGGCTTTTCTTTGGTCGTCAACGCTCCAAGGGAACTTGCTGAATTGACTGCCACTTTTCTTTCCGTTGCAGTGTACAAGGATCCTTTTGCTGTTAGAATGCGAAAGCTTAGCCGAGAGGATTTCTTTACGCTGCTTCAGTATGTAAGGGACATCGGAGGGCTTGTATTCGTTTGGCAACTTAGGTACGTCAAAACGGTAGATATGGGCATATTATCTGCATTAGGCGAAGTACCTGGATTTAAAATTAGTAAAAAAATTAGCCTCGAAACCATCGAAGGTGAAGTTATCGAAAAATTGCTAAATGCGACTAGAAGGGTTACTAGGATTGGCTTTCAAATACCTAATCTGAGCGGAGAGCAATTTAAATTCTGGGTAGGACATTGGGGAGGCGGGACAATATACAGTCCAACCATGTCAAAACCTCATCATGCTTGGAGCTTAATAAAATTTTTCGAAGAAGCTCTTAAAGAATAAATTACAAATCTAAAGAAAACGTAACATCAGAAAAGAATTGTGCGTCAAATACAAAAGGACTACGATATCATCAAACAACAAACAATAGAAGATTATTATATTCATCTAAGATGGACGGATGCGGAAGTGAAAAAGTTCAGGGGAAAAAATGTAAGGAAGAAAAATATCTGCGTAAGATTCAACTTACAATATTACTCCAAGATCCTTGAAAAGCGACTGCTTCCGCCCGCTGAAATTCTTAAGCTTAAAAATATCTCCAGAAGAAAGAAAGAAGTTAATAGATGTTTGGGATCCACCTCAGATAACCTATCCTTCACCTTCAGCTTTTGATTCTAAAAGCTCAAGTTGAAGTAAAGCGTGAATGACTCAATTTGCTATCGTCAAATTTATACTTTCTTATGCTGTGTTCTTTCATACCTTCTTTTTTAGCCATTTATGTATTTTTGATGAACGTCGTCTGATATCGTAATGCTTTCATTTTCTGCCTTTTTGTATCACTTGTATAATTTGTTCAATAAGACAAAAGGACGACTTAATGTTGTTAATCAGTATTTTTCGTGATGGTAGTACGCTTACGAACTACCATCCTTCCGCCAAGTACTTTTTAAGCTCGTTTTTCATGTGTTACTCTCTGCAGGTTGTGCTTTCCGTCTCGTAGCTTTTTTATTCTCTCTCGTAAAGCTTTAATTCCTCGTCTCTGTTTAGTTCTCTTTCAAGCTGTTTTCCCTTGCAACCTTAACGTCGAGAAGGTCTATTCC
>CAYXCK010000120.1:0-2393 GCA_964463575.1 uncultured archaeon | reverse complement strand
TCCTAAATGAGGCCTAGTTTTGTTTCAAAGTCTTTTGCTTTTCGTTTGATGTCATAATATTCTCTGATTTCTTCGAGTGTTAAGACTCTGAATACATCTTTTAGTTCGTGAAAAGATCCCTCTATCCAGTTCTTAGCCTCCTTAATTTGTTCATTAGTGGTTACTAGAACGGGGATTGCATTCCACAGATCAAACGCGTGTTTAAGCTTCGTTAATGCCTCAAACAGATTTCCGCCAATTTGGACTTCAAATGCTACTGCCGGCACGCTTCTCTGAGTTCTTCTCCAGACTACATCCAAGAACTTGTTATCGATTTTGTACTCCTTTCTCGGGAACCTGTTCTGGATGACCCCTATTTGATAAATAAGTTCCTTAACCCGGTCATGATCCAGCTTTTCCAGACTTATCTTCTTGTTTCTTATCTCCAGCTCGTCGACTATCCTTTGAAATAGGTCATAATTATAGGTGGCGAGCCTTTCTCTCCGATCGCTGAATATGAAGAGAGACCATCTATCTACTTTAGCCTTCAGTGCGTTTACACCTAGGGCTGCAAGTTCCTCCCTCCTTACAGGCTTTAAGCTATTCAACGATTCGGCATCGAATTTAGTAATTGGAAAGAGAGATTTTAAGCGAACTTGCCATGGATATCCGGTTGGGTTCATGGACCAGTAAACTACAGGATTTCTATTCTCAAACTTCTCTACAACCTCGGATAGGAGCCAAACACCTTTAATCCCTTGCTGCTCCCCATATAGCAAGACGTTGCTTCCAATTTCAAGAAGCTCCCATTTCCTTCTATTCACACCCAGCTTATCGTCAGGGAAACCCCACAGCCCCTCGCTGAATAGCGACTGAACATGAGGGTGTGAAAAGTTTAAGACGTTAACCAGCGCGGCCACAGTCATATAGCTGGGGACACCCACGTTGAGTGGGAATCCTAAGTAATTAAATTTTTCAGAGCCAAGGATATCTTGCTGTCTCCTACCATTTTACTATTAGTTTTGATTGTGCGCGGGTTTAGAAATAGTAAGCAGTTTGTTCAAAACACTTTCACCTTTCTCAGTATAAGAATTACTCTTTAGACCCATGCCGAAATTCTTTAACTGAGTAGTGGCAAGTTGACTCTGCGTATCGAAAAATAACTCTCTTTTCTAGGAATTATGATTCCACGGCGAGATTCTGTATCCTGAGTGGAGAAAAGAGTTTTCAGTAAACATTAAATAAAGAGGGTCATTGAAGCATATCGTTATTCTTATGGTACTTCAAAGTATTTTTTAGTGGCCCCTGTCACCTTGACGACAAGTGACGTAACATCTATTATTGATGTGTAGTGATTTGTTACTTCCCCCACTATCAGGCATCGTCTACTTGGCAATGCCTTCGCGACTTGGATGATTGTTTCCTAGTCTATTTTCGCAGCTGGAGATATGTATGTCAGATCGCTTTCCTCCGTTAGATGGGAGAGGAACA
Source organism: uncultured archaeon (assembly GCA_964463575.1). GTDB lineage: Archaea > Halobacteriota > Archaeoglobi > Archaeoglobales > Archaeoglobaceae > WYZ-LMO2. Next base: position 923 of record CAYXCK010000120.1, on the reverse strand, counting down.
TGTTATCTGCCTGCCGTATTACCAGTCCGCATATTTCAGTTGGCGTATTTGTCATGTATATTTGATATGTCCCTAAATGCCGCATCCTCGTTACAGCATCCGCCCAATCCATCTCCCTCAAATAAAAGTGAGCTCTTTCGGCGAAGATAAAGAGGGGGCTTCCCCCTTCTCAAGTATCCCCTGTAACTTCGACAAAACGGTCTGAACTACTAAGTCGATCGTATCCTTGCCTTTGAGCTTCAAGTTAATCACTAGGGCTCATCCCTTCTTAATCCTTGTAAACTCTTTTTTCAAATTCTATAGTTTCTTGAAGGTTATCCGTGAACAGCTTTATCTGCGCCATTTTATCGAGCCGACGGATAATTGCCCCTAGAATCCTCCTGTCTAGAGTGTTCCCTGCTTATTATCGTAGATTCCTAAATGTAAGTTGTCCGTTTTTCTCTAATTCATCCCATATATTCCTGAGCTCAAACGCCGAAGCTTCAGGTAATCTCATCGCAGTCTGTATTCTGGAAACGCTAGTGAGCTACTGGCTTTGAGTCCTAGTTACAGTTCGTGAAGGATCTATACTTGCAATCCCAGCTCCGACAATTGAGCCGAGGATAAGAAAATTATTGTAAGGATGTTAAACGTTTTCATGATACGAGTACCATTTTTATTATTATTTAAAAACTACTCCTCCTTCGATATTCTTTTATGAATCCTTTCGGACTTTTCAAGAGCCCTTTTTGCAGCTACGTGAAGAATTCCAGCAATTAACTTGGGCCTTTCCACCACAAAATATTCTCTCTTTTTCTTCGCTTTTCTATGCACCGAGAACGAATCTTGAAATAATTCAATGCTTAAGATGTTTCTTAGAGGGATTTCTACGCTTCTACGGTCTCCTATGAAGATGAATCTCTTATTCGTTACGGCGAGTAGAC
>CAYXCK010000119.1:0-2526 GCA_964463575.1 uncultured archaeon | reverse complement strand
CCCGCTGCCTTTCTGAGGATGTTCAGCGCCCCATTCAGATCGCTGTGCAGTCTGCGTCCTCTTGGACAGCTGACAACACCCATCATTTTTCTTTCGACTTCGACGCCATGGTAAGCACGGTATTTTGATGTGCAGTATTCAACCGCTAGCTTTCTCTCTTGGAAACCGTTCGGAAACAGGCGAACTACATTTGTACTCCTGTTCCTGAATTCTGTTTCGATGCCCTCCTCCGGTATTGCGAGAGAAATCGGCTCCCGCTCCTCATTCTGAAGAGGTTGAGCTGAGGAGGACATCCTAAAGGGTAATGGCAATCTGGTTTTAAAAGCTTTACCCGTCCCTAGAAAGGGCGAGGTTTGTTGTTTTTGTTATCAATGCAGGGCCTAAGAAATGAAAATTGATACGTTATCAAAAGGGCTGTTAGTGAGTCTCGCTGATCTTAAGCTAAAAAATTTTATATACTTCTTAGCTAAGACTTATTTGCCGTGCAGTCATTACTGCTCGGAAATGTGATAAAGATATTAAAAAAGGAGGGCTTTGAGTTAGTTGAGTTAGTTGATACTAAACCAAGATGTTTCGATATAATAGCTAGAAAAAAGGACAAGATTTTACTGATAAAAGTTCTTTACAATATCGACTCCCTAAAATTGGAAACGGCCGAGGAAATGAGAAAAATTGCAAAACTTCTGAATGGAACTCCAATAGTTATTGGAGAGAAATTTAAATTTGACTTTCTTGAAAGGAGGGTCGTATATACTCGCTACAATCTTCCAGTTGTGAATCTGGCAACCTTTTATGACTACTTAAGAGGGGAACTACCGTACATATATTCAGCGCCAGGTGGCTACTACGTAAAGATAGATGCAGAAAAAATGAGAAAAGCCAGAGAATCGATTGGTATGAGCATAGGAACTGCTGCAAAGATTCTTGGAGTATCAAAGAGGACTGTGATGAACTACGAGGAAGGTGGGGACGCAAGTGTTGAAATAGCAATAAAACTTGAAGAAATATTCGGGAATGTAATAAAAAGAATAGATTTCTCCGAATTTGTAAAAATTGAAAATGAAAAAGAGGATGAATTGGGAGAAGACAATGAGATAATTTCGAAACTGAGAGAGATCGGAATGTCGGTATACACTGTAAAGCATACACCTTTCGATGCAATTTCAAAGTTTGAGAGAAGAGAGATATTAATGGGCCTAAAGCAGGTAAGGGAAATCGAAAAAAGAGCCATGCTAATAGGTAGAGTTTCACAGGTAATGTGCATAGATGCAGCCTATATAACCGAGAGAGAAATGAAAAAGAGAATAGAGTCGGTTGCTTTTGTACATAAAGAGGAACTGGAGTGTATAAATTCACCCGAAGATTTTATATCTCTAATTGATGAGAAAACGGGGAGGTGTGAAAATGCTTGAGCTTCTCTATCCTCTTAGGACGTATTTAATTGTTTCTGGGCACGAGAAAGTAAACGTGATGACCGCTGACTGGGTTGTACCCCTTTCTTTTGATCCTCCCATGCTTGGTGTTTCAATCGGACATAAAAGGTTCACGAACAAACTGATTAAGGAATGCAAGGAGTTTGTAGTGGCTGTTCCAACAATCGAACTCCTAAAAGATGTCTGGATCGCTGGAACTACCAGTGGTGCTAAAGAAGATAAAACTTCAAAGCTTAGGCTGACCTTTATACCCTCGAAAAAAGTTAAAGTTCCTTCAATAAAAGAATGCCAAGCAAACATTGAATGCAAGGTGGTAAACGAAGTTGAGACCGGGGATCACACATTCTTTGTTGGAGAAATAGTTGCTTCAAGCTATGGTGATGCATTCAAAGGTGGAAAACCAGATCTGAGTTACCGCTTCATAATGCACGCAGGGTTCGGGAAGAACTTTACCACAAATTCGGATGAGTCTTTAAGCCCCTAGTGAACTACTCTCCACAGCTATAGAGGCTTTCGTTAAAAGAATAGATTTCATATTTTTTATTGTCTCATTAGGATTTTCTCATTCCTTTAATCGCTAAACTCGTGAATGACCCTATAAAAATCGAGACCAAGAACAGCATAGTAGTTCTGTATGTTAAGTTCAAATCAGAGAGAGACTGAACTTCCTTTTCCATCTCCATCAGCTTTTTCTTTTTCCCCTCCAACTCTCTGCTGATCGATTCATATTTCATCTGAAGGTCCTCATATCTCTCATTAAGAATTTTTAACTCATTTTCTAATGAAGCTTTTTCCTTCTCTAATTTCTTATCTCTAGCATTGATTTGTTAAGTTTTTCTACTGTCTCCTGAAGTTTTTCAACTGTTAAACTAAGCTCCTTTTTTGTCTTTAAAAGTTCTATCTGCACCTTTGTAGCATTATTAAGATCTTCATCGTCTAGCTTTTTAATTCTGACGGTTGCATAAGTTTTTCCGTCCAAAAAGATAGTCTTGTCTCCAGGACTGCAGTTGAAACCTACCTTTAAATCATACAAGCCAGGTTCCAAGACTGCCGAGTTGTTAAAAGTGTCCTTAAAGAAAATACACTGATCGCT
>CAYXCK010000118.1:0-2545 GCA_964463575.1 uncultured archaeon | reverse complement strand
TTCCATTTCAGTTTCTGCATTATCTTCGCTTCATCCGCATGGCTAAGCTTTGATAGCTCCATTACGGTCTCTTCGTCAAGCGAAAGCATGTATTTCAGCCATCTTTCCACATTTTCTGCACCTTCTAGGTCCGCTTTGTTTATCACAAAGATGTCCCCTATCTCCAAAATTCCGGCTTTGTTGACCTGAATATCGTCCCCCGTCTCAGGCATTAACGTGACCACAACAGTATCAGCCACTTCAAGAACTCCAGTTTCGCCCTGTCCCGCGCCAACGGTTTCCACGAGTATTTTTTCGAAACCTGCAGCATCCAGAAGTTTTACAACGTCTCCCGTTTTCTTAGCAATTCCTCCAAGCCTTCCGCGCGATCCCATGCTTCTGAAAAAAACCTTCTCATCGAGCCAAAGGTTCTCATTTACATCCGCTCCATCAAGTCGAAGTCTATCGCCCAGCAGTGCACCGCCGGTGAATGGGGAGCTTGGATCTACTGCAACGATTCCAACACTTTTTCCCCTTTTTCTGAATTCTCCAGTCAGTTTGCTTACGATCGTACTTTTACCAACCCCAGGAAAACCTGTTATTCCTATAACGTGTGCTTTTCCGGTTCGCGGGTAAAGTCTCCTCAGTATCTCTTTGGCCTCCGGGTGCTCATTTTCTACCAAGGTTATTGCTCTTGCCAGTAATCTCCTGTTTTTACCGAGGACACCTTCAATTATTTCTTCAGCATTCATTTACTTTTCCTCTTTTTTGGCAGTTCTTCCCTTATGAATTTTATTATCTCTGAAATCGGGACTCCTGGTATAAATATGCCATCTACTCCCACTTCTTTAAGTTTCGGGAAATCGTCATGGGGTATGGTTCCGCCGACCAGTATCAGCATTTTGTCCGGATTACCGCCGTATTCGCGTATGTATTGGATAACCCTCGGAACTAGCGGTATGTGGGCCCCGCTCAACAAGGAGATGCCCACTACATCCACATCTTCATCAACAGCAGCTCTTGCAACCTCTTGAGGTGTGCGATGGAGACCCGTGTATATCACCTCAAAACCAGCATCTCTCAAAAATCTTGCAAGAACCTTTGCTCCCCTGTCATGACCATCTAAACCGACTTTAGCGAGCAAAATTCTTATCCTCTCCATCGCATCACTAAATTATGATGGGTTTCTTGTATGTCCCGTATACCTGTTTAAACGTTCCCATTATTTCTCCAATGGTTGCATAATTCTTAACAGCCTCAAAGACTGCCGGCATGACGTTTTCGCTGTTTTCACAGCAGCTTCTTATCCATTCGAGATTTTCCTTCACAGCCCCGTTATCCCTTTCGGCCTTCACTTTCTTTAGTCTCTCTATCTGTTTCCTCTGAACTTCCGGATCAATTTTTAGAAGTGGAATTCTCAGATCCTCCTCTATTTTGAACCTGTTTACCCCTACGATTATCCTGTTACCTTCTTCGATCTCCTTTTGATACCTTGCGGCCGAGTCGGATATCTCTCTGATGAAGAAGCCGTTCTCTATTCCCTTCAAAACTCCTTTTACCATGCTTCCGTTACCCATCTCTTTGATCTTTTCGATGTATTTCCATGCAAGTCTTTCCATTTTGTCGGTAAGCCATTCCACGTAATAGCTACCTGCAAGAGGATCTACTACATTCGCGACTCCGCTTTCGTAGGCTATTATCTGTTGTGTCCTCAGGGCAACCCTGACGGCTTCTTCACTGGGCAAAGCCCATGCCTCGTCAAAGCTGTTGGTATGCAGTGACTGGCAGCCTCCGAGAACAGCCGCTAGGGCCTGGATTGTAACTCTGATTATGTTATTTAGGGGTTGCTGTGCAGTCAAAGTGCAACCGGCGGTCTGTACGTGGAACTTCATCCACCAAGATCTCGGATCCTTTGCCCCATAGACATCTTTCATTATTTTTGCCCACATTCTCCTAGCGGCCCTGAACTTTGCCACTTCCTCGAAGAAGTCGTTGTGGGAGTTGAAGAAGAAACTCAGCTGAGGTGCGAGCTTGTCTATGTCTATCCCTCTTTCGATTGCCGCCTCCACATAGGCCATTCCGTCTGCAATGGTGAATGCGAGTTCCTGAACGGCAGTGGAACCAGCTTCTCGTATGTGATAACCTGAGATGCTTATCAGGTTGAACTTAGGAACATTCTTTATCCCCCACTCGAAGATGTCTACTATGATCTTCAAGGATGGTTCTGGTGGTAAGACTATTGTGTTCTGAGCATGGAATTCCTTGAACATATCGTTCTGAATGGTTCCCCTTATCTCATCCCTCGGGACCCCTGCATGTCTCCAATGGCAGTGTACATCGCCAGGATTATCCCAGCCGGTGGATTTATCGTGAAAGACGTCGATACCTTGTCAAGCGGAATGCCGTCGAAGAGGATTTCGAAGTCCTTGAGTGTATCCACGGCAACTCCGCATTTGCCAACTTCTCCCTCTGCCAGGGGATCATCGCTGTCTAGACCCATAAGCGTTGGAAAGTCAAATGCAGTACTTAAGCCAGTCTCCCCCTCTTCCAGAAGCATCTTCCATCT
>CAYXCK010000117.1:0-2597 GCA_964463575.1 uncultured archaeon | reverse complement strand
GAGGTCAGGAGCTTTGCTGAACAAAATAGGTGATTGATAAAAAAATATAAATAGTTCTAGGCGTTCATTTAAAACATGTCAGCGTGGAGTGATATGGGAAAAGAGATCGTTCTTTCAGTCGTAATGGTTTTTTCTGCTGCAGGCCTTGTTTATAAATGGCTATCCCTTAATGAGAGGGTAGATTTCGTAGTAGTTTTTCTTGCGGCCCTACTTGTAGCAAGCCTAGCATTGCTACTGATAAGCGTGGAGCTTAGAATGCAGTCCATGACTGAAGAGTTCCAGAACGTCAGGAGAACGATTGCGATAAGTTCCGACGAACTCGAAAACAGGATCTATAAGACTATAAGACCGGAAATTAGAGAACTCGGTGAGAGAATTGATTCTCTACAGAGAAAGCTGTTTAGATAAATTATTTAAACAAAGTCAAGACGTCCTTTGAGGTGTCTCTCTGGGAGAGGAGGAGGTAATAAGGGTCCGGCTTCCGGATAGGGAGAAAGGAGAAATGTTCGGAATTGTATCTTCCATGCTGGGAGCAGGACATATAAAGGTCAAATGCGAGGACGGAGTTGAGAGACTGGGAAGAATTCCGGGTAAAATGAGGAAAAAGATCTGGATAAAGGAAGGGGATGTGGTTATAGTTGTTCCTTGGAGCTTCCAGAAAGATCGGGCGGATATAGTTTGGAGGTATACCAATCCCCAAGTTGAATGGCTTGAAAAAAAAGGATATTTGAAATTCTGAATCACTTTTTACCAAATTCTTTCGCAAGTTTTTGTATCTGCTCTTTTGTTAGGGGTTCCGCACAGCAGATCTGCATAACATCCGAAGAATCCTTAACAAAGGTCCAATTGTACGGTTCTGGCTTTACCGGATTGGATGGATTGCCTATGTACGTAATGTAGTCGAATTTCAGTGCATTCTTCCAGTCGGGCGGTAGCGGAACGACTCCCCTTACCGTAGATATTGTTTTGGCACTTTCGTTCCAGCGTGTCATAGTTATCCTTCCGGTGTTCAGGTATTCCTTTAATGCCTCGCTTCCATGGCATTCGCTGCATTCCTTTGGCTTACCTATTGCATGGGTGTAGAATGGCTGGAGAGTGACGAAGGTCTTATTTCTGTAAACTGCAGTCATATAGTTTGCCGGATATACCTTTCCCTGGAAGTTTACGAGTATCTCGAAGCCTGCTAACGGTCTGAAAGCCCTCTTTTGATGCATTTCAGCGCTATCTAGGTGGCAGTTGTAGCAGCTTATAACAGTGGTCTGATGGCATGAAGTACAGTAAACCTTCCCGTGCAATATATGTGCGGGGTTGCTCTTGTATTCGTGGCAGTTCTCGCATTTCACCATCGTCTCTCTTTTAAGCAGAGTCGGGTAGTGCTTTCCGTCCCCCATTACATCTTCTTTGCTATGGCAATCCATGCACTTCATACCGGCCGATCTGTGAACATCGGTGAGGTTTAGAACAGCTATCTCTGTTCTCTGCCTAGCATGGCAAGCGAGGCACTTCGAATCGTCAACTTTGTCTCCGGGGGTTACATGGCAATCGTAGCAGTCCGGGGTATATTTTTCAGTTACAATCGGTTCCCCATTTGCCTTTTTTTCTGCATGGCATTTTATGCAGCCAAAGTCGTCGATTGGTTTTCCGGTTATCAGTTCTGCGCCTCCGTTTTGGGCGGAATAAAAAGTGATCTTGCCCTGTCTTGTGTAGTGGAGGCTTGTATAAAAATTTTTGGCCCAGTCTGTTTTTTTCTCAACCTGTACTTGTTGAGGTTGGGCGCAGGCAAAAAGCAGTGCAATTGGAATCAAAATCAGGGCAATTTTCCATTTCTTCACATTCTTGTAATTAAGAAAATAGTATATAAATTCTGCCCTCTCCTGATGAATTTTGGAAAAACGCTATAATTTCTTTAGAGCGTCGATATAAAGCTTTATGGATCTTCTGTTTATAATTAGGTGTATTAAAATAGCTAGAATCGAAATTAAAGACAGATAAGCATGTATCTCTCCCCAAGTTGGTTTATCGAATCCATACAGTACTACCCAGCCTGCTCTTGGGCCTCTCGGCCAGAAGTACAGTATTAGTCCAGTGATCAAACTCAAAAACCCGAAAATTGTTGCAGCAATGAATATGGCAATTCTAAGCTTTTGCATAGATGGTATCTCTTAAAGAGTTTTTAAGATTTACCTCCTCGCTCTATCAGGAGCCCTCGTCCTTTAGGGCGGGGAGGAGGTCAGTGCTTTCAACAATTACGTTTACGATTTTCACTTTCTTCCCTATTTTTTCTTCGATCTTTTCAATGAGTTCGTCATCGTTCAAATCTTTCACGATTCCATTTTCCAAGATATTTATATGCGGTCTAACGTTGATTTCTATTCTGGTCTTTCCAAAAAAGTTAAGGAGTTCGAGAAGGTTCAATTCTTTTAGATTTAAAATGTTTGAGTACAGAGTTGAGAAACTCATCGTTGGAAAATCAGATTTAATTTGTTCATATACTTCGCCAATAGTCGGATGGTTCTGTCCAATCTTTTCAATTACCTCTATCAACTTAAATCTTTGAGGAGTCAGTTTAAATTTCGATTTTCTGAGCCTTTCGATTG
>CAYXCK010000116.1:0-2669 GCA_964463575.1 uncultured archaeon | reverse complement strand
CGATTATCCATTCAGGATTTTTGAACTCAACAGTTCTCAAATAGTTATCTCTCCACTCGCTCGGTGCGAGGCGTTTGGAGCCCACGTACCTAAGAGAGTAACGAAAAGCCTATATGCGTTGCCCCTCACACAATTACGTGCGGGAAAAAGAAGCTAATATTATCTCAAATTTTTTCAGGGATTACTTCGAGGGCTACTCAAAGGGGGAATGGAAGAAACTGTATTGGTGCGTTGGAGCGTACCACGGGATACCTTTCAGCTTCAAAGATATACAGTCCAAAGTTATGGAAATCGCTGAGAAAAATGTTAAACTTGAAGGTTATGGAACCTTTTGGATGAAAAATGGTTTTTTAAAGAAGTTCTTGGATCTTGAAAATTATGATATTGCTAATGGAATAACTTCGCTAGAAGAGTTATCGAAAGTATTATCTATAAAGCAAAATCCTTTAATAATAATTAATAAAGATGCAGAAATTTTCAAAAAGATAGTTAACGAAACTCCAATTGAATATTTAGGTCGGGATATTATTCTAACGTATCTATACTTTAATGATCGAAATGTACTAGTGATAGCAACCCAAAGTGTAGAAAAATCCCAATCTATTTTAAAGTTCCTAGAACAAGTTAAACAATTTATGAAAACCCATGAGATTTGGAGAGGGTTTTCGTTTGTTGCAAGCGGTAGGTACACGGTAACTCCGTTGCCTATACACCCGGCGAAACTTGTATCCCTAGCTCTCAGGTTGGGGTACCGGTGGGCTCTCTTTGTAGGTCCGGGTGAGGATCAGGTTATAAAAGAACTAACCCCAAAACTTATGGAGTTAGGGATCGATTTTATACCATTATCAGGGCAATTCACCGGAGATGGGAAATGCCTTATGATCGAATGGGAAAACTATTTGGATCCCCAAGCATCCTCGTTTGTCGATGCGTGTCTCAAGAAAATAGAAGAAAAAGGTTTACTATTTGGAGTATTCGGGAATCTTATAGATTCAGATATAGATATTATAGAACAAAATGTTGACGGATACGCTTTCCAAGAAGGAAATTTTGAATATATAGAGAAAATAGATAAACCATTTATTGTATTTTCAGCCTTAAACGATTTTGACGATATTCCAGCATCGATGTGGTTATTCGTAGAAAAAACCCTAAAGGATATAAGTAATAAAGATAAAATTATAAAAACAATACTATCGAAAAAGGCCGTTGGCATATTCCCAGATGGTAGGATCGCAGGCCCAACCTTCCTTGCGAATGTAACTAAGCTAATTGTAGCTGATGAAAATTTAGTTAGAGAAATTTTCGGAGAAGGTTTATTATTGCTATCTGAACTTAAAGAAAATATCTTAAAAGTACATATGATTAACAATACAGAAAAAAGTATAAGTGGAATGCTCCGTATAAAAACTAACCAAAAAATAAAAATTGAAGATGAGTGCCAGCATCCACTCGTTATAAAAGCTGAAGAGATAAAGGAGAAGGATTTCAAAGCATCAATCAAAAGTGATAAGGGGGGATCTTACGAAATTGCTTACGTAGAGTTCGCCGCGGATGGCAAAGTTTGGAAAGATATTTGTTGGATAGATATCCCGCCCTTGCTCACCACATTCCCTATGTTGATATCTGAAAGCAAAAGGGTTAATATACCTGTATCAGTTTATTGTACAGAATCTTTTGAAAAAATCTTAGTCGAATGCGAAGTTTTATCCAATTGTGGAAAGCGCTTCGATACAAAGATAGAGATACGCGGTGGTAAACAATTTTCTTCAGTGAAATCCGAGCTCTCTTTGGACTTGAATGAAGGTTTACACACTTTTACTCTTCGCTATAAAGGGGAAACCTCAGTTTGCCGAGTGGTAGTACATGGATTTGAGGGGTCTGCTACCGCTAGGATGGGCGATTACGATGGTGATGGACTTGAAGAGGCGGTTCTCGAGAACGAGTACGTGATCGCTAAAGTCATTCCCGTGGGAGGTCGCTTGCTCCAGTTCAGGCTTAAAGAAACTGAAGCTGACCTGCTCTTTAAGCTATACCCGAAGAAGCCTCAGGATTGGAGGGTTTCGGGAAGGAAGAGAAGGTTTTACCCGTTCGGAGGGTTAGAGGAATTTATACAGCAACCAACAGTTGAAACGTTCGAAAAGTTCGATCTCAGTATTGTTAAAAGGGAGGGGGGCAGCGCCATCGTGGTCGCTGAAGCTGATATTAGAGGGAATAAGATTAAGAAAACATACAAGTTGCTCGGAGGAGTTCCGCTTCTAGAGGTTAAGTACGAGGTAGATTTCTTAAACCCTGAACTGAACGTCATTGGCGTAAATCCGTTGATAAAACTAGGTAACAACGTAGATGCCAGCCATGTTATCTACTACCCGACGCAAAACGGTGTTGCCAAGGAAAGGTACAGGGCGAAGCTCTACGGTAAGCGGCTTCATTTGACTGAAGACTGGATTGCCTGTTACGATGAGGAAGAGAAGCTAGGTCTTATAACGATCTTCGACGCGAATAAGCCTTTCTTAGTTCACGTATGGATGAACACGCCCGAAAACCCTGACTCCCACTACTCCTATATCGAGATACAACCCTGGTTAAAAGTCGACCTCGGCACGACAACGTATTTCACGTACTACCTGTACGGCTTCAAAGGAGACTTCAATGAAGCCCTAGCTGCT
>CAYXCK010000115.1:0-2701 GCA_964463575.1 uncultured archaeon | reverse complement strand
GGAGTGAAAGAGCTCAGAATTCTTAAGCCATTCGATCCCTGGAAATCCGAGCTCTGCACATGCGGGGACAAGCTTTCCTTCAACCCCTATACAGGCTGTTCACATCGCTGCGATTACTGCTATGCAACATACATTCCAAGGTTCTGGGAGGTGAGGGAGAAAAAGGATCTTCTAAAGAAGCTCGAAAAGGATCTTTCGGAAATGGATGGAAGATTGCCCATATCGATGTCGAACAGTTCCGATCCCTATCCAAGGATTGAAAAGGAAAAGGAGATAACAAGAAGATGCCTAGAACTTTTCAGGGAATACGATGTTACGCTTCTCGTAGTTACAAAGAGCGACATAATCCTAAGAGACATAGACATCCTTTCGGAAATCGACTGTGTGGTTAGCATCACGATAACGGGATGCGATGAACTAGAGAAATTCGCTCCTTCGACTGAGAGAAGAATAGAGGTTTTCAGGGAATTAAGCGAGGTTGTTCCGACGGTTCTGAGGTTTGATCCCGTAATTCCATTTTTCAACGATTCGAGGCTTGAAATAATAGAGGCCTGCGATCCGGAGCATGTTGTGACTTCAACCCTCAAGCTTCGATTCGATTCATACAAAAGGATAGGAGAAACGCTTCCAAAGCTTAAGCCCATGCTGAGAAAACTCTACTTCGAGGAAGGGGAGAAAATAGGTAGCTACTACTATCTTAACAGGAATATGAGGATTTCGCTGCTTAGAAAGGTAGAAGAATTCTGTAGATCCATGGGAATAAGCTGCGGATTCTGCAGAGAGGGTCTGGAATATAAGGCCAAGAGCTGCGATGGAAGGCACTTGAGCAGTAGATTTAAAAGTTTGAACAGTTGTAAATCTGGGGGATACAATGCTGTGTAAGCTGTTCTTGCACGAAAAGGCTGTAGACATTCTCCTGACGATTCTGTCCCTCGAAGAAAAGGGAGAAAAGGTTTACCCCCTTCAGGTTTCAAATCTGCTCAAATCGCCGTACAGCTATGTTTCAAAAGTTCTCAACGAGTTTGAAAGAAACTGCATAATAGAAAGCAAAGTCGAGGGGAGAACTAGGGTTATAAAGCTGACAACGCACGGAAAAAAGATTGCAAAATGCTTCAGAGAACTGAAGAATCTGCTTGAGAGGGATATAATTGCAGAAACTAGGCTCGAGATCCTAAAGAAAATTTTTGAAAATGGACAAAAAAATTTCTATTCCCTCGCCCCAATCCTTGCTGAGCTCGAGCTGCTGATGAAGGCAACTAGAGATGAGGCCGTGATTTCGGAAATAATGGAATTCAAAAAGAAAGTGGAGGAGGTAATATGCTGAAAGAGCTGGAAAAAAAGAGAAATGAAATGGTCCAGCTTCTTTCCAAATTGATAGAGATAAAGGCAATTTCCCCGGACTTCGGAGGAGAGGGCGAGGAAAAGAAGGCAGAATTCCTGATGAAATATCTTGAGGATTTTGATTTTGTCGAAAGATTCGATGCATTCGATGAAAGGGTAGGAAAAAGACCGAACATAGTTGCGAAGATAAAGGGGGTTGTTGACAGAACTATATGGATAATAACGCATCTCGACGTGGTTCCAGCGGGCGATGAAAGACTGTGGAAAACAGATCCCTTCAAGGCTGTAGTAGAAGGCGGAAGAGTTTACGGCAGAGGGAGCGAGGATAACGGGCAAAGCATAGTTTCCTCCATCTTCGCTGGAAAGCTGATACTGGAATCGAAGCTCAAGCCGAAGTACAACTTCGGCCTAGTGATGGTTTCAGATGAAGAAAGCGGAAGCAATTTTGGAATAAAGCATCTTCTTTCTAAGAATATATTTTCAAGGGACGATATGTTCCTAGTTCCCGATGTTGGCTCTCAGAAGGGAGACGCGATAGAAATAGCCGAAAAGAGCGTTCTCTGGCTGAAGTTCGAAGTCTATGGAAGGCAAACCCATGCAAGCATGCCAGTTATGAATGCTTCCCGAAGGGCGATGAAGTTTATCCTCGACCTCGATGAAAAGCTGCATGCAAAGTTCAATCTAAGAGATGAGCTTTTCAATCCGCCTTATTCAACTTTCGAGCCGACAAAGAGGGAAAGGAACGTTGAAAACATAAACACAATTCCAGGGATAGATATAAGCTACATGGACTGCAGAATTCTGCCCGATTACAGGCTTGAGGATGTGATAGATTATATTGAGAGTGTTAAGAGGTTTCACGAAATCAGAGATAATGAAAGGATAAACGTGGAAGTAGTTCACAACTTCAGCTCTCCAAAGACTCCAGAAAGCTCTGAAATAGCACAGAGACTTTCCAGCACGATTGAGAGAGTTAGGGGGATAAGGACTAGGTTCATAGGCATTGGAGGGAACACTTGTGCCTCTTTCCTAAGAAAGGCTGGCTTCAAGGATACCGTTGCATGGTGCACGGCAGATGGCACTGCGCATAAGCCGAACGAGTACTGCGTAATTGACAACATGGTTGAAGATGCGAAGGTTTTCTTTTCCCTTTTCATCGATCAAAGCTTTTAAACTCATAATTCTTTACAAAAAAGTGTCCGAAAGACCCAGAATTTCTATTTCGGATGAATGGCAAAATCTTTAAATATCTTTTTTTGGGTAATAAAGTTAAGTTTCCGTATCCACATTACTCAATGCTAGAGGGGGCCCGTGGCTTAGCCAGGACAGAGCGACGGCCTTCTAAGCCGTAGATCGCGGG
>CAYXCK010000114.1:0-2728 GCA_964463575.1 uncultured archaeon | reverse complement strand
GATGATGAAACTGGAGTTCAAAAATATTTCCGAGCTTAGGAGCGACGTAGCTGAAATGCTAGCTAAAAGTGTACATGAATGGGCCGAAAAGAGGTTATCCCCTACAGAGCTTGGATCGACGATGAGGCTGAAATCGCAGATAAGGCTCTGAAGAAGCTCTTTCTTGATATAGGAATGCAGAAGCTTGTCGTGCCAGAAGCCAAGGGTGGAGCGGGAATAAGCTCCGATGACCTACCAGCAGTTTTATTGAGGAGCTTTGAGGAGATCGGAAAGGCCGATGCAGGAATTGGCTTTGTGCTTTCAGCATTGGTTTCGGCATCCATTTCATCGATGGAAACCGAGGTTTTTGACTACCTTTCTGATAAACTGTCTAACGGGCTGTGTAAGATCGCAATTTTTCCTCCACAATTCGGAAAGAGCGATTTTAAGGGCTTTGAACTTGCTAAAACCGTGCCTGTCGGGGATAAAATAAAGTTGAAGGGTTTTGGAAGGCCTTTGAACTCAGGCTACGATGCAGACATTTTTGCCGTGTTCTGCAATTACAATGGAATTTCGGTAGCTTTTGTAGATGCCGAAAATGTTGAAAGGGGCGAAAAGATAAAGAGTGCGGGGCTAGTTGCAAGTAAAAATTGCGATGTCAAGATAAATGCAGAGATAGATAAGAGCAGAATTTCAACAGGAAACGCTTGGAAAAAGCTCTATACGTATTTGAACCTTTGCCTTTCTGCTCTTTGTGTTGGGTCCGCTTACGATTCCTGCAGGATACTTAGGGAATGGTCTGAAAAGAGGATCGTCAGGGGAAAACCGCTCAGAGACAACACAGTCGATGCCAGTGTTATTGCAAACGTCATTCGCGATACACTGGAGGCAAAAGCCGTTGCTCAGATGCTGGCTATGCTCATGCTTGAGAACAGGGATGATGAGGAAGTCTACGCTTTTTCAATAGTATCTGCCCTGAAATGCTCTGAATCTGCATTCAATTCAGCAGACAGGGCTATGGAGCTCATGGCCTCGCAGGGTTATGCAAGAGAGGGGCTTTTGGAGAAGCAGTGGAGGGATGCAAAGAGCATTCGGGCTATCTTAAATCCCAATCACCTGCTTCTGGAACTTTCAGCCAATTACTTTGGTTCTAGATTATGGTGATGGGGGTGGTATTTTTGGAGTTTGCAAGGATTAGGGAATTCGAATCCCCCTTGGAAAAGTATATGGCCGAAATAATCAGGGATTGGGGCGAGAAATACGTTACTCCTTACAGGAGAAATTTTGATGAAGACTGGAAAGAACACAGGACAATAGAGCCGGCTCTGGAGAAGCTTATGGTTGACTACGGCATCCAGACTGCAGTTTGGCCCGAAGAATTCGGAGGATGGGGTTTAGGTAGTTCGGATTATTTCGGCTCAATCTGTGCAAGGATTATGGAAGAAATTGGAAGATACGATACAGGCATTGCAGTGTCTGTTGGTGTAACTTTGTGGCCAATTTTTGTCATTGCCGTGAAACCTCACATCAACTATGATCTCTGTGCCGAATTTGCGCCGCTTTTTATGAGAAAAAAGCTAACAATGGCTGCAAATGCGATGACAGAACCACAAGGAGGTTCGGACATAGAGAATCTCGATGAGATGAAAGGTAAGACGATAAGGACAACTGCAAAGCTTGATGGGGACGAGTGGGTCATAAACGGCCACAAGCTCTGGCCGACGAACAGCGGTGGAGTTGCAGATTTGTTCGGTGTTGTCTGCACAACAAATCCAGGCGTTCCTGATGAGAAAAACTTCGCCTACATATATGTTCCCGCAAATCTTCCAGGGGTTAAGCAGGGGGAGCCATATAGAAAGGCTGGAATGGCTGCGGACAAGAATTCCGACATATGGTTTGAGAATGTAAGAGTTCCGAAGCGCTACAGGGCATGGGGAGAGGGACTGGATGCGAAGTATTTCCGGATAATAATTTCCACCGGTTGTCTCGGTAGTGCGGGAATGGCCCTGGGAGCTATGGAGAACATATATGAAATACTTTTCGAGAAATGTAGCGAGCTGAGGTACAGAGGCAAACCCCTTAAAGAGAACACAGCTGCAGCAGCCGTTCTGGCAGACATTGCAGCGGAGATCGAGATCTGCAGATCTGCTGTTTACACATATGCAAGAATGCTTGACAGACCAGATTATTACGGTGATAGATTTTCGGCTGAGATTATTGCTAGGGGAAGGGCCCTGAAGCTGAAAGTGTGCGATGCCTGTTGCAGGGTTGCCGAAAAGGCTATGGATTTGCTGACCCACTACGGCATAGACAGGAACTACGATGTGGAGAAGCACTGGAGGGACGTTAAGATAATACAGCTCTGGATGGGCGGAAGGCAGCTGTGCCAGATGGATGTTGCGAGATATTTTTATGATTGCAAACAGCTGTGAGGTGGTTTTTTGGCAGACATTTTCTTTGAAATTTTTAAGGCGCTTGGTGGATCCGTTATGTATAAGGATTTTGTAAGGAGGGTGGCAAACGAGTTCTTCGACCCGGTAAAAGTTGAGAGTGGTATTAGGGAAACCCTGAGCAAGGATCTGGAATTTACAGCAACTCTCTTCAGCCTGCTGCCAAGAAGCGCAAACGCTGCATTTGCCGTATTGGGAGGTGTGAATTCCTACATATCCAATTTTTCAGAAGAAGCTGTTTTTGGGCTTTTGAAGGGAGTTGCAAGAGATTTCAGAGCATCCTATGCTGCAAACGCTAT
>CAYXCK010000113.1:0-2748 GCA_964463575.1 uncultured archaeon | reverse complement strand
TTTTTCCAGCTCTTCAAGCCTGGCTTTTAATTCCTCTATCTCCTTTCTTTTCCTTTTCAGCTCTTCCGGAAAAACTCGAAAAGGACGGAGAATCCGGATATGCTGTAGCTGGGCTGATAGGGATGCAGTTAACACTACAGAATCAGCTTCCGGTCAGATCAAGACAACTTCTATTCATACGCATGGAAGGGGAGAAAAACTGACAATCAAATCTCCCTCAAGTCATCTATAAACCTTCTGTAGAAATTCCAGATCCTTTCATCCACAACGTGAAGCTCAAAAATGCTCCATCTCCTCGCAATCTCTGCCTTGAATCTCAAAATTTTTTCCATATCCTCGCAGTTGGTGACGACTGCAACGTCTATGTCGGATAGCGTTGGATGCCAGTCCCCGCGCAAAGCAGAACCAAAAATGAATACCCTGCAAGGCCCAAAGAAATGAGAAGCCGTATCCTTTATTTCCCTTGCTATTTCATCCAGCCTTTTGAATATCTCGAGATTCCTCCTTTTTTCCTCTATCAGTCTCTCGACAACCATTTCCCAAACCTCCTCTTGAATTCTCCAAGCACTTTAAGCATTTCCTCAACTTCCCTCTTTGAGTAAATCCTGGGAAAATACCTTGAAAGGATGTATGCGTCTTCAATAGCTTTTAATATCAACTCTTTCTCTCTGTAAAATTCATTAAAGGACTCGTCCAGCCGGCCAAGCTCCTGGAAAAGCTTTGTCAGGCTGTGAGTTCTGGGAAAATAGCCAAGTTCTTTCGCGAGAATGAAGTTGATGTAGAGTTGCATTGCCTGTTCAATGTGAAACGCGGATAAATCGTAGATCTCTCTGTCTGCAAAGTATCTAGCGGCTTCTTCGAATTTTTCAGCCTTTTCTGCAAAGACGTCGATTTCCTCCTTCATATTCCGAATTATTAACAAAACTAATAAAGCTTGTCCCAAGTTCAAAAAATTAATCTCTATACTTCTGTTCGGGACTTTCTCCTCTTGCAGACATCGAGTTTGTTCACAAAATCCGGTCATTTCTCCTTAAGCTCCGCTCAAGTTCACAGCTCATTCCTTCTCCGAATTTATGAATTTCCTGATCGGAAAGCCCGGCAGGCAGATCTACATCTATAACAATCAATTATATTTTATAAGTTTGTAAATACCTAATTAAAATTTTAAGTAAGAATGCTGATTTATCCTATGGACGATTACATGAAGAGAAAGGTAGATCTTCTGCTAAGAGTTGATTGGAAGTCAGATCTGGCCGAACATAGGGATGAATACTTCTGCAAAGTTAACGTATGGCGCGAATGCAGTCTTTTCCCGCAAGAACTGCAGCATTTCGTGGAAAATGGAGTTGCAGGCGATGAGATGACCCTCAGCTTTTCCGAGGGGGAAATTTTCCCCTTTGATCCCAAAAAGATTTATGAGTGCGAATCTTGGCAGTTTTCCCCGCCCGACAAATTGAAGAATCTGGTGCTGAGAAGGGGCAGATTCTATCCCCTGGGATTCTTCCGCGGCTTGCCCGGGATATTTCCGGAAAATATAATTCCGGGTCGGGTAGTTTCCATTTCGCCTTCGGGATTCGTGATAGACGCCAATCATCCTATGTGCTACTATGCAGCAAAGGTGACAGCAAGAATTGTAGAAGTGGGGCAAAAAATAATCGAGCTGGGCGGAATGTGTATCGACCACTGGGGAAACTTTCTTTCCGGCCCTGGCATGCAGGCCAGATACAAGGGACAGCCAACCGATTTTGGTATAGATGATCCGACCACTTTTTCTCGTGAAGATGAGAGAGAGGACTCCATTTTCTATGCCGAACCGCGTCTGGTCGGGCATATAGACAGAGTTTGCCACCAGAACCTCATGCGCTTTTACTCGCAAAAGATGCCAAAAAAGGGGATCGTGCTGGATCTCATGAGCTCCTACGAGTCTCACTTACCAGAAGGGGATTACGAAGTCTACGGTCTTGGAATAAACAGAGCGGAGCTGGAGGCAAACCCTAGGCTAAACCACATAGTGGTGAAGGACATAAACGCAGACCCATCTCTACCATTTTCGGACGAATTCTTCGACGTGGTAGTGTGCGATCTGTCCATAGAGTATGTCGTAAAACCACTGCAGCTGTTGAGAGAGGTAAAGAGAGTCTTAAAAAAGGGAGGACAGTTCTATTTTTCATTCTCAAACCGCTATTTCCCTCCAAAGGTGATCAGAGGCTGGATTGATCTTCACGAATTTGAAAGAGTTGGATTCGTATTGGAGCTTCTCTCAAGAGTTGACGGACTCGGCAGTTTCGGTACCTATTCCCTCAGGGGCTATGAAAGACCGATCGACAAGTGGATAAGGATAACAAATTTATCCGATCCCCTCTATGTTGTCTACGGATGCCGGGTAGACTAGAAACAAAAATGCGTATGATTGCTGAAGGGCATAAGAAGGATCGGGAAGACATCGGTTTTGAAGGTTGCATTGAATGAGCTTAATTCACCTTATCTGTATCTCGATCTGAGATCGCTGGAAGATTGCTTTTCCGGAATTTTACCGAAATGGAAAGGGTTGAAGGAATTGCTTATTGCCTTATTGCGTGTATTTCCGATGCAGCTCCTCGCCTTCTGACCAGGTTCGGCCATGCTTATACGACTATCTTCATAACATGATCCACGTTCTCTTTAACAGCTCTTGGCATTCTCTCTACCATGAACATTCAATCGGAATCCTTCTGAGTTCCGGAACAGCATCAAAGGCTTTGTCATCAG
>CAYXCK010000112.1:0-2763 GCA_964463575.1 uncultured archaeon | reverse complement strand
CTCAGAACCTGCTACCATTGAAGTTTTCCAGGGGCCATTTTTGATCCATAAAAAGTCCGGAGTTAGGCTCAGAACTAAATAAGCGGAAACTACCCCTAGCACTGCACCCAAGAGAATTTGCCAGATCAATCTCATGAATTTTTATATGAGATAAGGAGTCAAAATTCTTTTGTCATCAAGGCTGTGATGCATCAAAGTTCCTACGACACCTATGCTCTCTATCTCCATTCTACAACGTCATTTTCCGGAGGCCCGACATTGGCCAGAGTTGGCCATTACGTCTCCTTTTCGAGTGTCATTGCGGAAGATAAGAACTCGATAGGGTTGGAAATCAAAGATCATGAAGTATTTTTAGCAGTTCATCAATATTTTTTCCAGTTCTGCTTTTTTAATTTCTCCCAGTTTTATCTGAACACTTTAGATGTGTGCAGAAGTTCTGAGCAAACTGCCAACAGTAGCATATTTCCATACCTAAACAAGAGATAAAAATGAATAAATTGCAAGGGCAAGCAAATATGCCAGAAAGAGCTGGAAAACTGTAGAGACTGCCACGAGCTTCAGGCTCCTGGTTTCGGAGTAGATAGCTGCAACCGTTGCGGCGCAGGGGGTGTAGAAGGAAATGAACACAAGGAGCGCGAGCGTTTGGGCCGGGGATAAGGCGAGCATCGAAAGGATTTCCTGAATATCAGAAGTTCCGAAAGAGACTGCCAGGGATGAGATGACAAGCTCCTTCGCGAAAAAGCCTGCGAAAAGCGCAAAGCACAGCTCGGATCTGAATCCAAGGGGCTGAAAAGCAATGGAGATGGCGTTTCCGATCAGATCTGAGAGGCCAAGAAACTTGAGGAGCCAGAGAATGATGGAAAAGAAAAGAATGAACTTTCCCACCTTGAATATGAAAGACCTGCTCCTGTGCCAGGTGATCCACCAGCTCACCCTGAGGCTGGGGAAGTGGTACGGGGGAAGCTCGATCAGAAGATCTGAGGTTTCGAGCTTCATCATCCTTCCGTAGAGCCTAGAAGCCAGTAGGAAAAGAAGGGCCGAAAGGAGATAGACAAGGACTATTGCTGTTCCCTGAAGTAATGGGGAGACAAAAAGGAATGCTGCAAAGATTACGAGTATCAGCAGCCTTGCCTGGCAGATGATGAATGGCATAGCCATGGCAACCCTTATCCTTTCCGAATCCGTTTCGAGAATTCTCGTTGCAAGAACCCCGGGAACGTTGCATCCGATGCCCACTCCAAAGGGGAAAAAAGATTTTCCAGTGAGACCGAAGAATGAAAACAGGCGGTCCATCGAGACAGCAAATCTTGCCATCAGGCCGCTGTCCTCAACAAGGGACATTAGAAAGTTGAGCACAAGAATCAGCGGGAAAAAGGCTGCAATCACGCCCATTCCCGGGATTATTCCATCGACTATCAGTTCCGCAATTATTGATTCCGGCAGGATTTCTCTGAGGAATTCGGAAAGCCGGTCAAATGCGCCTGAAATGATTCCAACAAGGCTGTAGCTTTCGATAAGCTCGGCCGCTTCCTCGCTTCCCATGAATCTGAACACGAAGTTGAGCGGAAAACCGGTGTTTATCGAAAGGGATGCGAAGAGCAGAAGGAGGAGGAGCAGTGATGCGAAGAAAGGCCCAGCTCTGCTGAAGAAAACGGAATCCAGACTTTCAGAATATCTCGATGTCTTAACTTCCTTTACCGAAGCTTTCAGAAGATCCTCGACAAATCTGTGGCGGTGAACAGCTATCATCTGCTCCGGATTTCCATACAACTCGGCAATTTCATCGTAGATCTTCTTCAGCTCTCCTCTGGCTTCCTCTGAAAGAAGCGATAGCGCATACTCATCGCCCTCGAGCGCCTTTACAGCAATTCCCCTGTCCCCAACTATTTTCTCTGCCCTTTCTATGAAGCTTTCAATGCTTCCGTAGTCTATTCTCAATCTCTTACTCCTGAACCTTCCTTCGATGGCATCGATGCATCTGTCGAGCAGCTGGTTGATTCCCATTCCTTTGATCGCGCTTATTGGGATCACCTCGGTGCCAAGCTTTGCCTTCATCGCGTCTATGTTTATGTGTATCCCCTTTTTTTCAAGCGAATCCATCTTGTTTATCGCAATCAAAGCTTCTCTTAGCTCCAAAACCTGGACAGCGAAGTAGAGGGATCTAAAAAGCGATTCTCCGTTGACAACTATGACTGCAACGCCCTCCCCGCTGAATATGAACTCCTTGGTTATCTCTTCCTCCCTGCTCGCGGTTCTGAAGCTGTTTATCCCTGGAAGATCGACCAGGGTTATTTTCTTCTTGTGGTGAATTATCTCCGCCTGATGAATTTCAACCGTTTTCCCAGGCCAGTTGGCGACGTAGCATTCCTCGCAGGAGATCCTGTTGAAAAGCGTCGTCTTTCCAGCGTTTGGCTGAGCGAGGAGGTAAATCCTATGCATTCAAATCTCCTCTACAACTATTTTTCTTCTTTTTCCGTGGCTGTCTCCGGATCTTTTGCCCTTAAAGCTACCAGTGATCCCAGCGCGATCATGTTTTAGGTTAACCTAAATTTAATATAAAGTTTTCGATTCATTCAAATCAACGATTCCCATAACTGCAATACCTTTCCGGATGCCATCTTTTTGTTCCGCTTCCCTACATTTCATGAAGATAAATCCGGATCTAAATCCAAATTTCCTCAGCTCAAAAGCTGCCCGGACTGTCTTAAAAAATAAAATATCAGCCCCTAATCTTTCTCAGCAGATAAGCTATTGCGAGCAAGG
>CAYXCK010000111.1:0-2773 GCA_964463575.1 uncultured archaeon | reverse complement strand
CTTCTTCTTTGTATTGGGATTTCTGCTATATTCAATCTCACACAATAGCCATCCTTGCTGATTAAAAAGATCTCTCCCTCCTCACATACCTCAGCAAATGAGACGTTTCCAGTTTTATCGGTAACTTTATATCCAACTACACCCATTGCTCCTCTGTTCATCGTTCTAAACTCAGAAATTTCACATCTCTTTCCGTACCCGTTTTCGCTGAATATCGCAAGATATTTGCCTCTTCCAGAACTCATATAGGCAATTTCATCCCCTTCTCTAAGACTTATTCCTACCACACCTCTAGAGTTTCTCGAATAGACTGGAATTTTCTCCGCGTTAAGCCTCAAAACGTATCCTCTCTTCGTCACTATAAACAAATCATTTCCTTTCAGCATCGTTGCACAGGCTATTTTTTCGGTGGACGCCAATATACCTGCTCTCTTGGCATTTTCAAATTCCTCAGCAGGAACTCTTTTAACATGGCCTGTTGCAGTTAGTATTGCAATATATCCATCAACCAAGCCAAATGCTGAAACTATTCTATCATCTTCTATTTTTATTATTTTCTTCAAAGAAATTCCTTGGTAACCTCTCTCGAGTTTTGGTATTTCCTCTGCATCGATACTAAATGCTTTTCCGGATTCCGTGAATATTATCAGTTTTTCATTACTTTTGCAGATTCCAAACTCAGCTATTTCATCATCCTCACTTATCTGAATTGCTAAGACTCCCTGGCTTCCTTTTTCTTGCTTTTTGAACGCATCTAGATCGATTCTTTTTGCATATCCCTTTGAAGTCACTAGAAGAATAGACTCCTCAACTTCTTCAATCTCCTCAACCTTAGGAATTATTGCTGTCCTCCTTTTGTCGCCATATTTTTCTTTTATCTCCTTGATTTCCCTGAGAAGAATACCATCAATCTTTTTGGGATCTGCCAAAATTTCTTCCATTTGTTTCACGGATTTTGCTAAGTTAGCATGTTCATCCAAAAGCGCTTGAATCTCAAGCGAGGTAAGTTTCTGAAGCCTAGTTTGCAAAACAGCCTCAGCCTGAAGCTCGGAAAGTTTAAGAGTGTTGATAAGGGTTTTTTTGGCTTCCGAAGGAGACTTAGAAGATCTAACAATATTCAATGTCGTTTCAAGATTCTCAATAGACTTTTTGAGACCTTCTACTAGATGCAACCTTTCTTTTGCCTTTTCGAGCTCAAATCTTATCTTTCTTCTTACTACTTCCCTCCTATGATCGATAAAATAGCGAATCATTTCAAGTATGCTCATAATCTTTGGTTCGTTGTTGTGTAGGGCGAGAAGAGTTATCCCAAATGTAGTCTCAAGATTTGTATATTTGTAGAGCTTTTTTAGCACAGAATTTGGTGTTCCTCTAAGTTCTATCACAATTCTTATCCCTTCTCTGTCAGATTCGTCTCTAATCGACTTTATTTCTTCTATCTTTCCTTCTCTGACTAAATCGGCTATACTTTCGATTAGCTTAGCTTTATTGACTGTATATGGGATCTCTTTTATTACAATACAGTCATTCTCAATTTCAATCCTACCTCTAACTGTTATTTTTCCTTTTCCTGTCCTGTAAGCCTCTATTATTCCATCAACGCCAACTATTTCCCCTCCAGTTGGAAAATCGGGGCCTTTTATAAATCTTAGCAAATCTTCAACGGTTGCATTTTCATTTTCTATACAATATGCAATAGCGTCGCAAACTTCTGAAATATTATGTGGGGGTATGTTTGTTGCCATTCCAACAGCTATGCCACTCGATCCATTAACTAGCAAGTTTGGAATCCTAGAAGGTAGGACCAAAGGCTCCCTGAGCGTTGCATCGAAGTTTGGAACAAAGTCGACTGTATCTTTATCGATATCTTCAAGCATTTCTTCGGAGATTTTAGTTAGCCTCGCTTCAGTATATCTCATCGCAGCTGGGGAATCGCCATCAATACTTCCAAAGTTTCCTTGGCCTTCCACGAGTGGATATCTCATAGTAAAATCTTGGGCAAGGCGAACAAGAGCTTCATAAACAGCTGAATCTCCATGAGGGTGATATTTACCAAGAACTTCACCAACAATTCTTGCACACTTTCTAAAAGGCTTGTCGCTCTTTAACCCCATCTCATACATTGCATACAAAATCCTTCTCTGTACGGGCTTAAGACCGTCTCTTACATCCGGTAAAGCTCTCCCAATAATAACGCTCATCGCATAATCGATATAGGAACTCTTCAGCTCTTCTCCAATATCTCTAGTTATTTCCACAGAGCAAGAATGAGAGAAGATTTAAATCGATTCTCCTATTAGATATATGGAAGAAAAGCTCTCTTTAATCGTTGAAAACACCGTTAAAAAAATTTTGGCCCCATATCCAATTATGCCTGCTATAGAAGTTGTTAATTACGTAAGAGAGGCTGTAGAAAAAATAGTTTTTGGGATTTTTGATCTTTATTCCGGAAAAAAAGTTTCAATAGATGAAGCAATCGAAGATCTGATGCGTTATCTTGCAACTGATAGGAACTTTTCTCCAAGCGAGAGTGTCAGATTTGTAGGGAACATCGGAAAGGATATGGCAAGGGAATTAAATTTGAAGGACAAAGAGACTCTAAAACTATTCGAAGTAGTTGAAAACGCTGTATACAAAGCTTTTGATGCCTACTATAGCTGTAGGGCTAAAATTTTCGAGCTTAGACTAAAAGAGAAAGATAGGGATATCGAAATTCTGAGAAGGATTGTCGAATTTGCCGAAAAAGCTGAAAAAGAAAATAAAATTTAACTTA
>CAYXCK010000110.1:0-2828 GCA_964463575.1 uncultured archaeon | reverse complement strand
TTCTCAAGAGTTTTTTAATAACAAAGTAAGAGAGGCGCTCGCTAAAGTGAATGTTCGTAGGCTGTTGGTGGAAGAAAAAAGACGCCGTGGATTTGATGCTGAGAAACTTGTTTTTATCGGAATGGCTGACACCGCCAGTCTTTATTGGTGTAGTATGAAAAGTTTCTTTTCTAATCTCAGGATGGAGATTGCCTTTTTTGCTTCTTATCTTCATGATAGGTTGACGTACTCTTTAGAATTAGGTTATATTAAAGAAGTCCCCAGCGATGAGGGTGCTTTTTTATCTATTGGTGAAGAGATTACTCAAAGTGATATAGAAAGATTGCTAAAGAGGCGAAGGAAAGTTGTGCAGAAACCTCCTTCCTCCTTATTGCTTTCAAACGTTGTTACTGGTGAGAAGTTGCTTATTATCAATCCGCTCATTCCAAAAGAGAAGAAGGGAAGAATAGAGGGATTAGCCCGAAAAAAGGGTATTCGTATTGGGAATTTAAACGATTTGCCAGCGAAACTTAGAGGAGAATTATGTGAGGAATTTATTGCTGAAAGGTATCCCACGATTAGATGGAACTTTGAGTGGGATGATTTTGTTATTGTGGGGGTTCCTGATGGGATATCCGATGAATTTGTTTATGAGTTTAAGACTACTGGTAGCGAGTTTCTGCTCTCTTATCTTGAATCTTATGCGTTAGTGCAAGGAGATCTTTATGGGCATTTCTTTAAGAGAAATTACAAAAGAGTTCAGGTTTACGTAATGGATGAACAGAATGTGTATACGTGGCATGAGCCGGTAGATTCTGGCAAGGCTATTGAAGTGCTTGAAGCTTTTAAAAAAGTATGTGAAGATGGGGGAACACCCCCTCCAGAGCGATGGAAGTGCAGAAGCTGTGAATACAGAAAGACTTGTACGGTTAAGCATGCCTCGCTATAGACGGCAGATGTTGTTATGTATGCTCTTCACCTCTTCTAATTCTGGTTTTAAATCATCTTCATTTAGTTCAATTTGGTATGCTATCCTCTTCAGGTATTTTAGCCATGGAGTTTGATTTGTTGTTTGGAGGGAACTTATGATTATCAGTTTGCATCGGGCTCTTGTGAACGCTACGTTTGTGCGTCGATAATCAAGAAGTGCTTTATGTTCAAAGTGGGTTGTAACAGAATAAATTATAAGATTCTTTTCTCGACCCTGAAAGCTGTCAACAGTCTCGGCAAGTCTGAGGTCGAGTAAATCCTCCGTTTCTTCAGGTTCATACTCCTCTTCCCGTCCTCGTTCTATCTTGTATTGGTAAAGGGATGCAACTATTGGTTCCCGCTTTTTCATATCTTTCAATACTTTACGGATAAGGTTAGCTTGAGCACGATAAGTTGTTATTATCGCTATATCGGATTGCGAGACTCCTGAAGATATTGCAGCATCGTATAGCTTGACCGCAGCTGTCGCTTCGGTTGGATTAGCACCGGACGCACCTTCTATGCGTCCTCTCTTAATTTTACACCAGTCCATATGCCCTGATTTTGTCTGTATCCAAACGAGCGGTTTACTTGGCTCTAAGGCTTTCTCGATCCATCCGTCACCCTTTACTGATATGTTTAGTGCGCTTCGGGATACAGATTGATGATGTTGCAGTCTGCCTTGATAGAAAAGTTTGCTTATGGCTTCAAAAATTATGCTGTTGCCTCTCCTTTGTATTGTTAACATTCGTGTTTTTTCTTGGTCTGCGGAGGCTAATTCCATTAGTGACCAAGCACCGGCATATTTGTGGAGTGTTCTGACTATTGGTGGCAGTTGTCGCGTATCACCTAATATGACCCAACGTTTTGAGTAATATATTGGAATGATAGCTGTGCACAGTGGAACAGTTGAGGATTCATCTATAAAGACGTAGTCAAATAGGGGCCATTTCCCAATATTTTTTGATAGGGCGTCTAAGCCGTATATCAAGTCGCAAACGGAAAGCTTCGCTATTGTCATTCCTATTACACGTTTATGTAGAATAACACGAGTTAGCCAGTCTTTTCTTCCTTCATTTGGACGGGGCTTGTCAATGTAGGGTCTTATTGTTTTCGAGACTTTTGCCGGATGACCTATTCGAACAACTTTATCTCTTAAGTTTTCATCCAGCTGCACAATTCTTTCTAAGGCGTTATCCACCGCTACATTTGTATGTGAAGTTATTAGTATTGTGCATCCTTTTTTGACAGCTTCTATTGCAGCAATAGCGATGGCTGTTGTTTTTCCAGTGCCTGGAGGACCCTCTATTGCCAGATATTCCCAGACGGGCATTGAAGCGATTTCCTTTATTATGTTTTGTTTTTCTTGGTCGATGTCGTAGTTTCCAATAACACCATCGATTTTTTCTGAGGGTTGTAAGGGTTTCAGTTCTGGAATTTGAACGAATCTGGAAACATGTTGTCCATCCTTTGCTGCTTTTTCCTTTAGAATTGCTGCGGCTGAATCGTATAGCATTACTGGTTCGGCTATTTTTAGGGGAGCTTCTTTTGGTATGTTTTTGGAAACGTCGAATAATAGTGTTAATGAATCCTTTGTTTGTTCGGCTACTACTCCGAGTGTTTGACCGAAAAATATGGAGTCGTATGGTCTTAGTGTATAATCTTCTTTTATTTTGGCTTGGATTTTGGCGATGATCACTGTTTTATCGTTGCTTATGCTTGTTTCTGAAATTCGTCCTTGACCTATGATGACCACGTTTTTCTCCGCTTCTCTGCGTTCGTTTTCTATTACTTTTAGAACTTCTTCATAGGGTGCTGGCAATCGGTCAAAAGTTTTTGAGATAAGTGGTTCTGAAACAACATAGTCGCATTGAGGGTTT
>CAYXCK010000109.1:0-2852 GCA_964463575.1 uncultured archaeon | reverse complement strand
TTTGAAACTAGTAAGAATTAGTTTTGTGAAAGTTGCGATAGAAACGTATGGATGCACGATGAATCAAGCGGATTCGGATATCATGAGGGCACTTATTTCGGAGAATTTTACTCTCTCTGATGTTTCGGAGGCAGAGGTGGTTGTCATAAATTCATGTGGAGTAATCGATTTTACAGAAAGGAAAATATTGAAGAGAATTCAAGAATTGAAAAGTCTGGGCAAGAAAGTTGTTCTTGCGGGTTGTCTTTCAAGGATTTCAAAGGAAGCTTTAAGGTTATCAGATTCTGTGGTGGCTCCAGATAATCTTGACAAAATAGTAGATGCAATAAGAAGGGCCTATAATGGTGGGTCAGCTTTTCTCCAGTGGAGAAATTTAGATAAAACCTTTTTACCAAAGCTTAGGTTAAGAGAAAATGTAATTGCTATTGTTTCGATTTCTGAGGGCTGTATGGGTCACTGCTCTTTCTGTGCGACAAAATTTGCGAGGGGGAGGCTTAGAAGCTTCTCTCTAGAAAAAATAGTTGAAGAAGTCGAGAATGCAGTTAAACAGGGCTTCAGAGAAATCCAGATTACGTCTCAAGACACGGGTTGTTATGGGCTTGATAAAGGAAAGCTGATGTTACCGGAACTGCTTGAAAGGATTGGAAAGATCGAAGGAGATTTCAGAGTGAGAGTTGGGATGATGAACCCACAATACGCTAAAGCTATGATTGAAGATCTTTTAAATGCGTTTGATAATGAAAAGATTTACAAATTCCTACACTTGCCAGTTCAGAGCGGAGATAATGTGGTTTTAGATCATATGAAACGCGGACATACCGTTGAAGACTTCTTAGAGGTTGTAGACAGTTTCAGAAAAAGATTTGATATAACTTTGTCTACTGACATAATTGTTGGATATCCAACTGAAAATGAAGATTCGTTCTGGAAAACCTACGAGCTGATAGAGAAGGTTAGGCCCGATATAGTGAACATAACTAGATTTTCGAAAAGAGAAGGAACACTGGCTGGAAAATTGAAGCAGATACCCGGATGGATTGTGAAAGAGAGATCTAGAAAACTCACAGAGCTTTGCGTCAAAATAGGTTTGGAGAACAACAGGAAGTACATTGGAAAAGATTTTAGAGTTCTAGTGACAAGTCACGGGAAGAAGTGGATGCTTTCAAGAACCGATTCTTACAGGGCCGTGATAACAAAGGGTAAACTGGGAGAATTTAGGAGAGTAAAGATAGGGGATTGCAGGCACAATTATTTACTAGACATAGAACTAAAAAGTTAAGAAAAATCTTTATATATCCAAACTCCGAAAAGTTTATATAGCTTTACGCAAAGCTTATATACTGCATGAAAAAACTGATCAACCTTGGAAAACCCGCGAAAACGACGAAGTCTGGTTTCATTCTTGTTCCAGTATCTCCCATGAATATCCCGAGGATTGGAGATAGGGTTGTGACGAGGAAGATGGAAGAGGTAGGCGTAATTGTGGATTTAATAGGACCAGTATCATCTCCATTTGCCTTGGTTAAGCCGAGCAAGGTTGTTAATGAGGATTTGTTTGTGGTGAGAGGTTATGGTGGAGATAGAAAAGGTGAAGGAGAAGGAGTTGGAAAAGGAAGTAGAAAAGGAAGTAGAAAGAGAGGAGATTGAAAGGGAGGAAGATATAGAAGTTTGTCCTGAATGTGGGAGTCCCAGACTTATTCGCGATTATAAGCGGGGAGAGTTCATATGTCAAGACTGTGGTCTAGTAATTGAAGATCAGTACATAGACTCGGGTCCAGAATGGAGAGCTTTTGATAGTGAGCAGAGAGACAGAAGAGCCAGAGTGGGCGCTCCGGTGACGTTTACGATCCATGATAAAGGTCTCTCGACAATAATTGACTGGAGCAACAAAGATTATTACGGAAAAGCCATCTCAGTCAGAAACAGAGCGCAACTTTTTAGACTCAGAAAGTGGCAACGCAGGATTAGAATAAGCAATGCAGCTGAGAGAAATCTCGCATTTGCGCTTAGCGAGCTTGACAGAATGGCTTCAGCTCTAGGATTGCCGAAAAGTGTAAGGGAAGCCGCTTCGGTTATTTACAGAAAGGCGGTTGAAAAGAACCTTATCCGCGGAAGGAGCATTGAAGGAGTTGTGGCTGCAGCTCTTTACTGTGCATGCAGACAAGCTGGCGTTCCGAGGACTTTGGAAGAAATTGCGACGTATTCGAGGGTAGACAGAAAGGAAATTGGTAGGACTTATAGGTTCATAACTAGAGAACTGGGGATAAAGCTAATGCCAACTAGTCCGGCTGATTATGTTCCAAGATTCTGCGCCGCTTTGAATCTAGGCGGGGAAGTTCAGAGAAAAGCAATAGAGATAATAAAGAAAGCTGAGGAAAGAGAACTTACGAGCGGTAGAGGTCCGACTGGAGTTGCTGCTGCTGCTATTTACGTGGCTTCGATACTCTTGGGCGAAAGGAGAACGCAAAGGGAAGTTGCTGAAGTTGCTGGTGTGACTGAGGTAACAATAAGAAACAGATACAAGGAGCTCGCAGAAAAACTAGGAATAGAAATAATACTTTAATCCTTAAGAAGCTCTTCAAGCTTTTCTCTGTTGAATCCTAGAACCCATTTATCTCCCTTTACAACGAGAGGGACAGAATAGCTTTTTGATATGTTGTATATTTTTTCGATCACCTTTTTTCTTTCTTCTCCTTCCAGTTTGTCCACCCATATAACTTCGAAGTCGGCTTTCGCGGTTTCGAGAAATTCCAAAGCCCTCTTGCAATGCGGGCAAGTTGTTAAACCGTACAAGGTTATTTTGGTCATAAAGAAAGTATTCTTGAAATTTTTAAATGTTTGCAGCTTTTTCC
>CAYXCK010000108.1:0-2991 GCA_964463575.1 uncultured archaeon | reverse complement strand
CTACTTCGGATTATATTCATCGATGTTTCATATTCCCATTTCGCATAAGCTTGTGCACCTGTTAAGATAGCATCACTGATATTCTTAAGATGAATTTTCATACTCTATCACCTCTTCCTTTCTCATATCTATTATGAAACAGGACGTATTTATATTTTTTTGGTATGATTAATAATATTACTGAATAATCGTGAAATCAAATTCGATTCTAAAAGAAGGAGAAAGGATTTTTGAAAGTAGGGAAAAGTCAGGATTTAATAATCAGTTTCGGTTGAAATTGAAACTTTTAACTTTTTAATATTTTTTAATAAAAAATTCCTTTCCGTCTTCGAATCTGATCTCACCAATTTCGATTATGTCGAAATCCGCGAATGCTGATTCTATAAGCAACTTGCCATTTAGGGATTTCAGTAGACCCATTCCGAGATATTTTCTGCCTTTGTAAAGTCCAGCAACAATGTTTTTGAATTCTCCCTCGCTGAAGACAAAGATTTCATCGACTTCGTATAGATCCTTGATTTCTCTGATTATTCTGGCATCGATCTCAGCTTTCTCTTTCAGGCATATTGCTATGAATCCGTCGCCCAGTCTTGCAAAGGAAACGTTTCCTATCACAGCATTGAAGAACTGAGAAACGTCTTTTCCCCCCATAATGTCCGGTATGAGCTTTACGGAGGATTTATCGACTTCAAAAGTCTTTGCATTTTTCAGGAATTTTCTGTAGGAATCGCATCTCGCTTTAAACCTTTCCATCTTGTCCCTTTTCAAAACAAAGCCCTTTTCAACTTCATATACATTATAGCCTTCGAAAACCTTTCCCTCAAATGAAACTATTAAATCCGGCTCTATTATCTCAATCTTTGCCAGCTTGTAATCTCGAGCCTTTTTACCCTTCACCCAGCCGGTGGTGTTGACAATTTTTCTTCCTTCCAATTTTTTCAGCTCTTTCCAGAGCCTTGCAACACCCCTAAGGCACTTCACTTCTTTTCCCTGTGGCGTTATGCTCCCCACAAAGAATCCGTTGATCATCTCAACTTGGGAGATGCTTGTAACGTCTTTGGCGAATCCGTAACCCATCGCTCCAGCATGTGCAACCTCTGCTTGGCCAATGTCAAGATCGAGGACATAAGCCCCTCCGAACTTGTTTGCAAGATAAGTTGCCAGTGTGGACTTTCCACTATCGACGTTCCCGTATAGAAATATAGTCTCCCAGTTCATTTCTGCAAGTCTTTTCCAGCTTTCTGGAATAGTTGAACCCTCTAGGATTTTACATTCTCCATAGATCTCAATTTTTGTTTCCTCCATGCAGTAAACTGGGACGAATTTCTCGCATTCGAAGTGCTTTATTCTCCTCGATCCAATAACTTCCGCTTCTCCTTCAATGAAAACTCTCCCTTTTACAAGGGCCGTGCAGTTTTTCGGAACGATCATGTCCGTATTATAATACCCATTACATTGGCCCTTGCGTTTAGAACTTTTGTGAAGTTTTTGTCCCCCATCACCGCGAGGCTGAAACCATCTTCAAAGTTCTCGAAATAGTAGTATTCAAATCCCCTTTCGGTTTCGTTCATGTCCGAGAAGAAGTAATTCTCCGTGAATTGAATTCCCCAAACTTTTTCATATCTCTCTGCGCTCTCGTTGTACCTGTATCCTTCGAAGAAGAACTCGATCGGGCTCTCGTTTTCCGAAAACCTTACATATTTTCCGGTCTCGTCTCCGAAGATCATAATTGAGAATAGGTATGTTCCATTTAGCCTAGAAATGAAGTCTCCATACGCCGTCCTGTTTTCCTCGAGATTCTTCAGAACTTCGAGGACGAGCGGATTGTATCCGATTATCAGCGGGTTAATTTCATCAGCCATGGCTATGCTTCCCGAAACCTTGACAGAAAGATTTCCAACCTTTCTCTCCCCTTGCGTTGCGAAATAAACCTTTGATGAATTCTCGTTTATGAAATAAACATTGTAATCCCCGTACTGCGCAACGAGTATCTCGTTAATCGGATGCGTGAACTCGATCACCCTTCTGTCTAGATAATATCTGGAAGCGTAGCTCAGATCTCTCTCGAAGTACCCCTCAAAATAAGAAATCATCGGGTTATTTTTTCCGAGCTTCTTGCTCAGCTTGCTGTATTCTGTTAGATTATAGTAAATTATAAATGAGTTCTTGGGAGCGTAAGCTGCTGCTTCAAGCGTGTTAAAGCTGAGCTTAGTTTCCCTTTTTTCTCTCGCCCCCCCTCCCCAAATGTAGGCGAAAACGGATCCGAGCATTATCAAGGCCAGTATGATCGCAAGAATCCTTGCAGATCTCTTTTCGAGTCTTTTTACCATGAGATGAGTTCAGGGGATGAATATAAAATTTTTTAACTAACGTAGTTTTCTTTATCGTATCCCAGACTTATGTCCTGAAGCATTTTCGAAGCTAGGCCTAGTAGCACTTTATCCTCTCCTATCAGCTCTCTTATAAGCATCAGGGATGCTGACTCCTTAAGTTCAACGCTCTTTAAATCTTCGAGTAATTTCAGGAGTTTTATTGCCAGTTTATAAATTTCCTTCAACTTCTCGCTGTCTTCTCCCTCTATTTCCTCTTCTTCGGGAAATTCGAAATCTTCGAACTCGAACTCGTCCATAAGTTTTTTTTATTCTCAAATGGGATTTAAACCTTTCTGTATTTGATATCGCAGATTTTAGAGTCGAGCAAAAGTCTTATAAATCTAGAAGAGTAAAGACATATTACACAAAACCGCGGACCCCAGCAAGGACCCCGACTGAGCATGGCTCTGGGTGAGGGGTAGAATTCTAGTCCGCGGTATATGAAAGGGAGGACCGCAAAAGAAATTTGCGGTCTGATGTGGGGCTTGTCAGCAGGGCAAACTGGCAGGCAGGGGACGTATTCACCATTTCCCCGCCAATTCTGGTTGATCCTGCCAGAGACCGCTGCTATCCGGCTGGGACTAAGCCATGCGAGTCAAGGGGCTTGCCGCAAGGCAAG
>CAYXCK010000107.1:0-3067 GCA_964463575.1 uncultured archaeon | reverse complement strand
GTTTCTCGCTACCTGCTCGGTTGCTACAAGTTAGAATTAGTGAGAACAGAGTGTAGTAGCCATTTCTCTATGTGATAAGGGAAAAGAGATCAAGCACCGTTATCTAAAGAAGCTTCACGTAACCTTAAACTCTCAAAATCTACGAATGGTCTAAGGAAAAGTCTGTTAACGTATCGAAGTTTTATCGAAAAACTCGTTAAAGCTCGCCTTTCAAAAATGAGGCTTGTAAGTTGTTGTAATCATGGAAAAATGCCCGGAGCCGGATTTGAACCGGCGACTATGCGGTCTTCAGCCGCACGCTCTCCCAGGCTGAGCTACCCGGGCTAAAAAGAAGTGAGAATGATGGGTATTTTTATTTTTCGCTTGAGTTTGTGTTGACGTTTTAAATTTTAACTTGGTGGTAGCTATGTGAGTTACCCTATCAAGGCGAAGCTTCTGGCGTTGAGAGTTTTAAAAGAAATTGTGGCAAAAACTTTAAGAGAGTTGATAAGAAAGATTACAACCAAAAGCTTGCCCCTTTTAGGGTAAAGAGATCAGTCATAAAGAAAAAGCTACAAGATTTCGGCAAACTATGAGATTCTAAAACTTGGCAATTTTTTCAGTTAAGCGAAAAAGCTAAAAAGTATCAGCAAACTTTTGTTTGTGATAGGATTTGAGGAACTCATTTTTATTTTGATAATTGCAGTACTTTTACTTAGTCCCGAAAAGCTTACAGAACTAGCGAGAGATCTTGGGAAAATTTACGCGGAATATAAAAAGGCAAAGAAAGCAATAGAACTCGAAGTTATCTATGGCATTCCGAGTGATGAAAAGTTGAGGGAAGAGATGGAGAAAAAATTCAAGGAACTTGAGATGGAGGTGGAAAAGTTTAAAGCTTCGAAATCTCCTCCTCAGTCAAACCAGTGAGTTCTATTATTGTTACCCCAGTTTTAAGGTTCTTTGTCTCTTCTTCACTCATTCTCTCTTTAAAACACTCATCTGAAATAATCAAGCTGTTGCCGAATGGGTCTTCAAGGACGAGAGTGAGTTCTCCCTCACCGTCAATTGTTTCCTGAATTTTTCTCAGAATCCACTCACATCTCTTCACCTTAATTTCATCGCTTTCGTTCCAACGCATCGCTATTCTTACTATATCTTCAATTCTTCTTAGAATTCCTTCCAAATTAGTTACAAAAGCCTGACTTGCTGGCCCAGGCTCGATCGAGACGCCAAGTTCTGGAATTCTTATTGTTCCCGAAGTGGATCTTATAACTTTAGTAAAAAGATTGTCTCTCCTTACTTTTATTTTAAGCCTTGTAGGTTCTTTCTCTCCCACGACGATAGAATCGGCATGTTTGAAGCCACATTCACACGAAATGGAGGTTAGAAGAATTTTTTCAAAGAAAGGAACATCATAGGTAGATACAAAAATTTTCAAATCTTTCCCGCAGATTGGGCAAATCATCTACTGCCTCTTATTTTATTCCTGTCAATCTTGATTCCTGTTGGCGTGATTATCACGTAGTCATCCCCCAGTCCTACAATATCCCCATTTATCTCGTCGGTAAGCTGTCTCAAATCTTTTAGTATTCTGTCCAATGTAAGCTTATCATGTTTCAAAAAGCCTACGTCGGCGATCACTATATTCCCATCATATATTTCCTTCTTTATTCTAGGAACTTCAGCCAATCCAGTAACCTCCGCAACTTTTATAAACATCGTTGCTTTTTCACTAACTTCAGCCTCGTATTGGCTTAGATCGAGCTCTTCGTAATCTTCAATCTCGATTTTCTTGGACTTCAGTTTATCGAGAAGGCCCATAATCTCACCAGTTGTTTGATGGTGAAAAAGTATTTAATTTTAACGCAAAAGTTCTGCAACATATCTATAACTCCTCCAAATTTCTGAGCGATGTGCTACGATTACCGGAACAGCCAAAACAATGTAGGCGAAACTAAGCAAATATCGCATCTCAACGCTTTGATAAACAAACTGTAGCAGAAAAAGACTGAGAAGCGCAATCGCTTCTAAAAAATTAAAGCGCAGATTTATTATTATAGCCACTCCAAGTAAAGACTGCGCTGCTGTGAGCAAAAATTCTTCTTTTTGTCTCTCGTCTAGTGGAAGAGAGCTCGGGGCACCTAGAGAAATGCTATAGATGAGGGCCAGACATCCAACCAGAAGGGTCCATTGATTTACTTTAGAGGACACTAGAGTATTAAAGCTTGCAGTAGTTCTCAGTCTTCTTATGAAGTAAATAGCGACAATGAATTCCGGAGACTCGCTTGCCAGCGGAGCAATCCACTGGACCATGAGAAACTCATCAATGCCAAAAATCTTAGCAGTCTTTATGAGCCCCTCTGCAAATGCCTCGACACTTATTAGGATTACAAAACCAGAAAATATAAATAGGAAAATTACCGAGAGTCTTCTTTTGACAGCGGGAAAACAGCAGAGATAAGCTGGAACGCCTATAGCTTCGAATTCTTCTTTTTTTGCTTTAGTTGCAGTATATAAATAGAAAATGAAAATAAAGATAAGCACGACCGAATCAACAAGGGATATATATCCTTTTAATGGAATCAAAAAACAATAGAGGGAAGCTATAAGTAGAATAAAGAATTCGAGTCTTATCCCCTCATCTAGAACTATTTCTCTTTCCCTAAACTTAAGCATTGAAAGAATTGCTACGAGGCTCCAACCAACACCAAGGAGTAGCCTATTTGCACCTGTCATGTTAGCAGCTGCGTAGTGAACGTAAGCTCCACCAACTTTTCCTGCCATCCACGTAAAGTACAGATCTACAGCGTATTCCGGAAGAACGGCTAATATTGCAACTATCGCCAAACTCAGAGATCTTGGCAGATCTTTTTCTGCTGTTTCGGCAGCCCAAGAAAGCAAAAAGGCTGCGGAAACTACTGCTATTCCAGATATTAATGTAGCGAGATAGGGGGGATGATGGATTGAAAATAGAAAAGAGAATATCCAAGGAATCGTTGCTAAAACTGCTATCAAGATAAAGATCTTCTCTTTGAGAAACATGCAGTCGGATAGTATCAGTGACTAAAAAGTTTTTTGAAATGAAAAG
>CAYXCK010000106.1:0-3203 GCA_964463575.1 uncultured archaeon | reverse complement strand
AGCAAACTTATACACAGTTTCACCCCACGAAAACAACTTCTTCTTTATTCTTCCTCTCAGAACCCTCAATGTATTTTTCAAACAGAGGAATCTGTACTGGGACAGCGAATTTCGTAAAGCTGCTGCTTATTATTGCCTCGCCCTTATCGAGACTTGCGATTGTCCTGTCGCCCTCTGAAAGATCCTGTGCTGCACTATCAATAACCGCCCGCCTTTCAACCGCTATTTCATTTCCCAGTATAATCTTTGTGTTCATGTTCGCGAGTATGGTCTTGGGTATTAGACTGATAAGCTGGGTAATGGCGATAAGCCCAACTTTGAATTTTCTTCCTTCCCTAGCGATTATGCTGTAAATGTTTTCACCCAAGCTCGCAAGTACGTCGCTTCCCAGAACTCTGGGGGCCTCTTCTATAACGATGCTAACAACAGGCTTTTCGTCAAGTTTGCCCTCCGACTTGTAGGACTGATATCTGTAGAAAATTTCACTCGCTACTATGCTCCCTATCAGAAGCTCGGCCTCGTCAGTTAGCTTAGAGGTGTCAACGATGACTTTCTTCCCTGCTTCCAAGGCATTGGCAATGTCTCTGGTTGTTGTCGCGCCCGCTGTGTCACTAAAAACTCTGTTTCTGCACTGAATATTACCCGCATCGTCAAGATATACCCCAAGCACGTTATCCAATTTCCTCTGCAATACTTCAAGGGTTCTCAGCGCAACGCCGTTTATCTCGGTCCCCCTAACTATGTTTTCGATCCATTGCTCGTGGAAAGTGTTATAGTACCTTCTGATGGCATCCCACTGCGCATCTGTAAAGGAGACTATGCCTTGGAAATGCCATGGCATTATTGACCTTAAATTAACGATAAGGGTGTTTGTTCCAGCAAGAGGAGTGGAAGAATAATATATCAGGTTCTCTTTTGCCTTCGGATGCTCCTTTAATCCCTTGCCATGTCTTCCGTAGTATTCGTCATGGGGATCAAGCACAAGCACTCCAAAATTGGGCTGGTCAAGTATGCTCCACAGCATCACTTTGACAAGGTTACTTTTCCCTCTCCCCGTAGTGGCCGGAATCACTATATGATGTGTAAAAACATCAACACCGTTCAGAAACACATCCACGTTCAGCACTTTCGAACCGCTTCTCACTTTTCCGATGTAAACCGGATTTGGAGGTTTGGTAAGGAAGGATAAATCCTTCTCTGTCACATGTCTCAGTAGAGAGAAAAAGCTCGGCAGGCTTTTCGGTATTCTCACATCATTTCCTTCGACTCTGGCAATTGCCTTGACCTCGGCTATTACATAGTTCCTTAATTGAGGTTCGAGAAAGGTAAGCTCTGTTCCGTAACCCTCGAGCTTCAGGCCCGCGATAAGCTCACGCATTGACTGAGGAATTTGACTTCCGTAGGCAAGGTCATAGACCTGCAGAATGATTAGTGCACCGTTTTCCTCAACAGCCAGCAAATCGCCCAGCTCAATCTTTTTCCCGCTTTTCTCTCTTATCAGGATTCTTGCGGTCTTACCCCCAACTATCTGTCCAACAATTTCCATTTCCTCCATTTCTATCCCCCCAAAATGTTTAAGATTTCATGCGCATCGGCTGCGCGAATATGATGAGCGAATTTCTTCCATTTCCCCCGTTTTGAAATTTCTGACAGGAGTAAAATTTGGAAATTCTGAACCTCGCCCTCACGGACTCTGGCGAATCGGTCAGCGTCGATTAAGCCATAAGGATAGCCCGGAAAGCACATGTCCTGCGAGTTCTTTGCCAGCTGAGCAAATACCTCATTGATATCGTTTTCATTCATTTCCAAGAACCGTTTACGGTATATCTCATACCTGAATACATACTCAGCTCTCTCGTTCAGTTTTGTTACAAATATGACAGCATTATGATCTGAACTTGTTGCCTCCGCGACCTTGTAGTACCATTTTCCTTGGATGCTGTGAACATCGGCGAGTTTTCTTACGGCACCCAAGAGTGAAAGACCTGTTGTTGTGAAAAGATGGCTTGTTTTTGAGAGGCCTGTAACTATAACACCTTTCTGGTTTGCGGCTTCGTAGAGACTGCCTGAATAGTTCGATTCATTTTTGAACGCTGTCTGCAGGGAGCCGTCTAGAACTATAACATCTCCTCTGTTTAACTCATTTTTGACTACATGATAAGCATAAGCCCATTCCGCAAACCTTCTTGCGATGGATGCCACCCTTGAGATATCCGCACGCATTGTACCCACAGTTACTGTTCTGTCCGCTGAGGAAAAGGAAAGGTCCCGTTCATCCGGCAGCAATTTACCAAATTCTTCTTTTATGGGAAACAGCAGAGTGTCGTAAAATATATCGTTGTTCCGGAAGCTGGAATGAGTGACCGAGAAAAATTCTATTTTACTGGGTAAAGAGCAGTCTAAAATTCTATCCTGACCTTTAAAGATGTTATAGTATACACGGTTTATCTGAATTGAGAAGTTGGGCGCTCCAAGTATTTCTTGATTTCCACCGTCGATAAACGCTATCCTTCTGTTATTTTCCACGTCCGATATGGGTGTGAACCCCTCCTTGGTAAGGGGATACACTATATACCTAGGATCGCCAAAAAACGGAATACCCAAGTTTTCCTCCTCGATTTTTTCATCCAAGTTTTCTATAACCTTTTTCGCAACTTCGACACTCATTTTCATCACCACACTATTACGTCCGAAGGAACCCTGACCTGCGCAGAAATGTATTCACCTATTTTCTGCGTAATTTTCTGCGGCAGGGCGTACTTTGACCTCTGGCTGAAGGAGAGCCAGTTGAGATAGGAAAGATGGAAGTATTCTCTTGCTAGTGCTTCTACCGGCGGTTCTTCAAGCTGCGAGTTGATCCTGAAATGATGCACCCTCTCTACTTCGAGAGGCTGGACTGTTGTGGTTTCCGCCCCTCCCGCATCCTTATGCGGTGAAGAGCCGACCAGAATACACCTGTCATTGTTTTCAACTATGCAAATTCCACGCTTAGCATTGCGCCATTCATTTTTATCCTTTATGAAAATCCTTCTATTTGGACTCTTGTTCACACCAACTACATCGATTGCCACACTGCTAGGCAGATCCCGTCTTCCTTCAAAAAATTTCGGAATAGGTTCAAGCCCTTCTTCAGGCACTCCATTCTCAAACACATCGGCCATAAGTTTCTTCAAAGCATAATTAACATGGCCATCGCGGTAAAG
>CAYXCK010000105.1:0-3372 GCA_964463575.1 uncultured archaeon | reverse complement strand
AGATATACCCAACTCGGTTTTCCAGTGTTAAAAAATCAACTTTCAGTGCTACTTTCTTCTCTAGCCAAGACTATCTGGGATGTAACTCCTATTATTCCCAAAACTAGCCACAGCAGGAAATACAGCGGCGAGGCAAAGGCTGCGGAAATTAAAACTCTTGGATCGTATGATAAATTGAAAATCTCGCCACTTATCAACGCATAAACGGCAAAGGTTATTGCAGTTGATCCCAAAAAAGCAGTCAAAATAATCAGAAGGGCTCTTTCAATGAATATTGTAACAATGCCGAAAAATGCTGCAGTTGTTATTGTGTATATCATCCTTCCCGGCAATATGGCATCCGAGAGCATATAACCTATCATTGATCCTGTCAGAAACAGCGCCACTCTATAGAATAGCCAAAAAACAACCGCAAAAGTTGCTCCTAAAACCAAGGGAGTCCAAAAACTCTCAAGAGTGTACTGGGAGGCATAATGGCCAAGAATTATTCCAATAATAAACCCCATAACTGCCGAATAAAGCTTAAAAAGTTTGAATCCGGCAAAGCAAAGCACCAACCCTGTAACAATTAGTATTGCGAAAGTTAACATTGGAGGTATGGATCCCATAAGATCGTAATACATACATGCACACCTTGCGAGCTCATAGATTGCCCCACCTTTAAAGGCGAGGATTCGGCGTTAAGAAGGCTTTACGCCCTCTTTCATCTGCGGTTTGGGGCCCAACAGCCCCTCATCTCACGGATCTCGTTAACCTGCAGGCTATGTTGATGCAGAGACCCTAATTTGGGCAAGATGCCCGCATCTGTAATTTAAAATGCTTTTTGTATTTAAGCTTTTCTCATCCAGTCCTGAAAGGCGAGTTTTTCGGTTATAAAAAATAGCGCATTCGCAAATATTCATCAAATCTTCTATCTAACTAATCAGTTCCACCAATTGTTACCTTAAAGCCCTCCTCTTCTAGAATTTTCTTCATGTGATAGATAAACCCTGTATCTCTAACTTCAAGTTCATATTTTCTCCCCAGCATTCTGTATTTCTTCTCCCCAAGCCTATGATATCTCAGAAGATCTATTCTCTCCACATCCGCATTTCTGCATATTTCTACAAGTTTAAAGACGTCATTTTCATCTTTGAAGTTATAGCCCTCTACTACGGGGACTCTAACAACGGTCTCACACTCTGTTGCAACCTTTTTCAGATTTTCAAGAATTAGCTCGTTTCTAACTCCGGTTAAAATAAAATGTCTTTCAATGTCACAGGATTTAATGTCAAAAAAAATAAGATCCACGTATTGGAGGACCTTCTCTATTTTCTCCCATTTAGCATATCCGGAAGTCTCAACTACAACGCTCAATTTTTCTAATTTTGAGAGCTTAGAGAGCTCTAGCAAAAACTCCGACTGCATAAAGGGTTCACCGCCGGAAAAAGTTACTCCTCCATTTTCAGAATAGAAGACACTATCCTCCAACACCTCCTTCATAACTTCATCTACACTTAACAACCTTCCAACCACTCTCAAAGCGTTTGTTGGGCATAATTCCTGACATTCTCCACAAACGTTGCAAATGTCGCGGTCCAACAATACCTCATGAGTGTGTTTTAATGCTCCTTTTGGGCAAACACATTTAAAGCATTTAATACATTTTTCCTCATCAAACATCAGCTCGGGAGTCGCTTTCTGCGATTCTGGATTGCAACACCAAACACAACGAAGGGGGCAGCCTTTAAAAAAGACTACAGTTCTTATTCCAGGACCATCATGTGTGCAAAAGTGTTGAATATCAAAAATCATCCCCTTCATACTTCTTCTAGGATTCTTTTGATAATTTCATCCTGTATTTCTTTTGTGAGATCCACAAAATACGCGCTGAATCCCGCAACTCGAACTACTAGATCTCTGTACTTTTCAGGATTCCTCTGCGCTTCAATCAGCTTCGATGCATCGACCACATTAAAGTGGCAATTCATACCACCGAGCTCGAAGTAGCCCCTGAGCAATGCAATGAATTTTTCTTTGCCCTCCCTCCCCCTAAATACGTTATTAGAAATGTTAACGACATAGGACACCCCATTCATGAATTTCTTTTGTTCTATGCTCGCAACGCTTCGCATAGCGGTAGTTAAGCTCCTCGCATTCTTGGGTGCGATGCCGTTACTTAGGGGCTCTCCAGCTTTTCTACCGCTTGGCAAAGCACCGGTGAGCATACCAAAACCTACGTGCGTACTCATTGAATAAATTCCGGGCAAATACTTTCCGCCTCTAGGATTTCGATACTTCATGACCTCGCTAGCAAAGATTTCCGCGACAATTTTTGCATAATGATTTGCCAGTTCATCTCTACCATATTTCGGAGCTTTATTCAGCAAAATCTGCCTTAGTTCCTCATAACCCTCAAAATTACTCCTAAGCGCATTTAAAAGTTCTTGCAAGGATATGATTCTTTTTCTAAAAACTAATTCATCTATAGCTGCAAGAGAGTCCGCTACATCTGACAAACCAACCATCTGCACACCACTGAAGTTATACTTCGCAGAACCCATCGTAATGTCTCTCCCGATCTCGAGATTTGAGTTGCAAACAGAGATAAGTGGAGTGGGTTTAACTACCTGATTTGCAACCTCAAAACAGTTACAAGTCATTATCATGCATTTAACGAGTTTTTCAACTTGCTTTTTAAAACTGCTCAAAATGTCATCCATTGACTCAATTTTTCCAAATTCGTATCCTACTTTGTCCCCAAAGCTCGTTTCTCCATTGAATAATGCCAGTTCAAGACAAATTGCAAT
The DNA here is from genome assembly GCA_964463575.1 of uncultured archaeon. GTDB lineage: Archaea > Halobacteriota > Archaeoglobi > Archaeoglobales > Archaeoglobaceae > WYZ-LMO2. The sequence goes on along the minus strand of CAYXCK010000105.1, from coordinate 583 downwards.
GTTAAAGAGGGCAGCATCGGTAGAATCGTAGCTTTTGCCTCCCGGAGAGAGTTCTACACAACCCACTGTAGAATAATTTCTAGCATCTTCAATTGGAACGCCCAAATTCAACCAGCCATCGATGATCACAGAATCATTGAAAAGGGAAATCGTATTCTTTCCTGATAAAATTATCTCAGCACACTTCTCTAGCAATTCTTTTGGGGTTTTCTCGCTTATTCTAACATGAACATTTGGCTGTCTCAAAGCAACTCTTCTTGTCGCTTCTAACATCACAAAAGTCAACTCGTTTGTGGCATCTTCTCCATCCACATTAACTCCGCCAAGAGTTACCGCCTGATTTGTTGGCAATCCTGCAAAGTATATTGTAAGCAGCTCATCGAAAAGAGGAATTATTTCGTTAGTCTTTATCCAGAGACATCCAACAAGTTCCACTGCTTTATCAAAGGTCAGATTTCCTGAATCTAAATCCCTCTTGTAATACGGATAGAGATACTGGTCAATTCGGCCCATCGAAATTCCTTGTTCGTAACTTTCCATATGCAATGCAATTTGAATAAACCAAATAAACTGCAATGCCTCC
>CAYXCK010000104.1:0-3381 GCA_964463575.1 uncultured archaeon | reverse complement strand
TTTGCATTTTTGACAAATTTCCCTCTCTCCAGTTTTAATCATATGCTAAAGAAGAATCCACTTCCTGGAAATCCCCAAAACTTCAGAGCTAATTCATACTTTGCTTCAAGTCGTAAATCTTAAATCCAAAATAAGATAAAATTGTCATGGAATTCAGAAAAGAAATCGAGGTTGCTAAGATCTTGATTGGTGGTAAAGTCGAAGAGAGCGTTGTTGAGATAAGATATGACCCACTAACACTTCAAACCAGTAGGATTGTCAAAAAAAGTTTGAACATTCTAAAATCTGAAGACTTCGATGAAGAAATAGAGAGCACAAAAACTTGGTGTCCATTCTGTGAAGAGAGGATAGAAGCAATGGTAGCGCGAGATCCGGAGATTATGAAAGGAGAGCTATGGAAGAGAGGAGAATGTAGAGCTTTTTCGAATCTAATCCCCTATGCAAAATACTCGCTTGTTATAAGGCTTTCAGAGAAGCATTTTCTCAAACTTTCGGAATTCAAAGAATCGCATTTCTTTGATGCGTTTAAACTCGTTCAAGAGTACATTAAAAAACTTCCAAGCGGAAAGCTTTTCATAACCATTGGCATGAATTATCTGAAACCAGCAGGAAGCAGTATTATGCATCCACATATCCAGTTCGTAGCGACTGAAAATTCGCCTGATTACTTTGCCAGAATTGAGTGGAGTTCCCTAGAATTCATGGAAGCGAATGGAAAAGATTTTTGGCTTGCACTCATTGATAGAGAGAAGGAAGGAGAGAGATATGTTGGCAGAACTGATAAAACTGAATGGATAGCTACTTTTGCTCCAAAAGGCTTCATGCATTTTATGGGGATTCCAGAGGAGAGAGAATTTGCGGAGATGAGCGATGAACAACTAATGGGTTTTGCAAGGGGGATAGTGAAGATCCTAAAATATTACGAATCAAAAGGATTCAATGCGTTTAATTTCTGCTTCTTCTGCGCAGATAGGCTTAACAAACACTTCAGAACAAACTTCCACATAGCTGCAAGAACACCCTTTGGCAGGTATTACTGGTGCGATGTTTTCTTCCCGAAAATCTTCCAGGATGAGAGTGTAGTGTTCTTCAGCCCAGAAGATTACGCTAGAGAGTTAAGAGAGATATGGTAATTGAATCATACTTGTATGAAAAGCTGAATGGAGAAGTAAGATGCAAAACTTGCTGGCATAACTGCAAGCTAAAGGACGGGCAGTGGGGAATTTGCAGAGTGAGGAGGAATGAAAAGGGAAAGCTAATGGTCTACAACTACGGGCTGGCCTCCTCAATAGCGCTTGATCCTATAGAAAAAAAGCCGCTCCACAACTACAAACCAGGAACCAAGGTTCTCTCTTTCGGTACTGTTAGCTGCAATTTTAAATGCGATCACTGCCAGAATTTTGAGATATCCTTTGCAGACCTCTCATACCCATATCTTACTGAGCTAAGCCCAGAAGATGTTTTAAGGCTATGCAAAGAAAGAAAAGCTGACGGGATAGCTTGGACATACAATGAGCCGGGTATATGGCACGAATTTGCACTTGATGCCTCAAAGATTGCAAAGAGAGAAGGATATTTCATAGTCTACGTTACAAATGGCTATATGAGCTTTGAAGCTTTGGATCAGTTCGATGTCCTAGATGCTGCAAATGTGGATGTAAAAGCCTTTTCGCAGAGGTTTTACAGCAAAATATGCAAGGCTAAGCTGGAAAATGTTCTAAAAACCGTTGAATACATGGTGAAAAAGGGTGTCTTCGTTGAAATAACATACCTCATAATCCCCGGAGAAAACGATGAAAAAAATGAAATAAAGGAGTTCTGCAACTGGATTGTTTCGGTCGACAGGAGAATACCTGTTCATTTCTCCCGATTCCATCCGGATTTTAAAATGCTTGACAAACCCATGACACCCCTGAAAAAAATAGAGGAGGCAATTGAAATTGCTAAAAGCTCTGGCATCGAATACGTCTATGCCGGAAACGTCTGGGGACATAAGTACGAAAATACTTACTGTCCAAACTGTGGTGAGCTTCTGATAGAGAGGTATGGATTTTACGTAAAAAGAATAAATTTAAAGAATTCGAAATGCCCCAGTTGCGGATATAAGCAAAACTTGGTGCTATGAGGACGATATTCTGGGATGATGGAATTTGGCTGCTGGACCAGACAAAGCTTCCAGAAAGAGAGGAACTGCTGAAATGCAAAAAGGTCGAAGAACTGGTTGATGCCATAAAAAAGCTCGCTATACGTGGGGCTCCAGCTTTAGAGGCCGCCGGAGCTTATGGAGTTGCTCTTGCATGCTTTGAGAGAGATTTTAAAAATCCCGAGGAAATGAAAAATTACATAAAGGCAAGAGCAGAAATAATTGCAAATGCAAGACCTACAGCAGTGAATTTAGCTGTGGGGGTTCAAAGAGTTTTAGAAAAGGCATTAAATGGGAGGAGCGTTGAGGAGATAAGAAAAATATCCCTTGAAGAAGCTGAAAAAATTGCTTCTGAGGACATAGAAAGGAACAGAAAAATTGGAAAGCATGGAGCAAAGCTACTGAACGATGGTGACAGTGTTTTGACATATTGCAATACAGGGAGACTTGCAACTGTTGACTGGGGAACGGCTTTGGGAATAATAAGATCGGCAATTGAAGAGGGAAAGAAGATAAAAGTCTTTGCATGTGAAACAAGGCCCCTAAATCAGGGTTCGAGGCTGACGTGCTACGAACTGATGAAAGATGGTATAGAAGTTACTCTGATCACAGATTCAGCAGCAGGAATCGTAATGCGAAAAGGCATGGTCAATAAAGTAATCGTTGGGGCTGATAGAATAGTCAGAGACGGCGTTTTCAATAAGATAGGGACTTATTCTGTTGCGATAATAGCAAACTACCATCAGATCCCATTCTATGTAGCAGCCCCGAAGAGCACATTTGATCTCAAAAAGAGCTCAGACGAAGTTGTTATTGAAGAAAGAGGTAGAGAAGAATTGATTTACTGCGGAAATAAGTTGCTTGCTCCAAAAGATGTAAAAGTTTACAATCCGGCCTTCGACTTTACACCTCTGAACCTCGTGAGCGCGATAGTAACAGAGGAGGGCATTCTATTCCCTCCTTACAAAATATTCGACCAGAAAGCCTAATTTCGGATGAAATTAAAAGCCTAAGTATCAAAACCAAAAATAAAGTTATCGGCCTTCGGAATGGAGCTAACAAAGTTATGAGAATGAAACACTACAGCTCATATGCTACCTCCAGAGAGCTGACCTCTTTCCCGCCCTAAAAGGCAAGAGGGTCCCGCATCTATTCGGATTACATCTTTCATCTGCGGGGCAGGTCAAAAATCTCCCATCTTATTTCTCGATGCTTGTAAGCTTTTCCCAGCATCCCGC
>CAYXCK010000103.1:0-3408 GCA_964463575.1 uncultured archaeon | reverse complement strand
CAAACGCTATATAAAATTTTTCGTAATTTGAATGATTTGAATTTTATAGTAATTATAACTAGATCATCGACAAATTTTTAAAATCCGATTCATTGAAAAATCGATGAGATTTCTCATACTGCTCCTGATTCTCCTTCTCGTCCCTGCAGCCCAAGGAGCGGTGTTGGAGATTTCAGACATGAAGATAACAGTTCATGTCGCAGAAAAGGCTCATTTTAAATACGAAATAACCCTCAGGAATTTGATAGACAAACCGCTTGTCCCCGGAGTTTCCGAACTGGGGCTTCAGAAGGTTGAAAATCCGAAGTTTCTCATTTTTCCAATACCCCTCGGAGAGAGAAGAGGCGAAGTTGATGTAGAGAATCTGAAAGCATATTCCGGAAACATGAACTTCAAATCGTATTACGAGAAGCACGGGGACTATTCATCAATCTACTACGAGATCTGGTATCCCATAGAACCCTTTGGAGAGAGAACAGTTGTGGTGGAATTCGATGCAGACATAGTTGAAAAAGGACTGCTTTTCAAGAGCATCACCTTCCCGGTCGGCTCAGATATCGAAGTAAAGAATCTGCAGATATCTATTTCATCCGACTGGAATCTCTGCTACAGGGAAGGAGACATAAAATCCATACCGAGCAGCCACATCGCATTCTTCACAGTGGAATTTTCCATGCTGCCGCTTCCATTGCTCCCCACCCGCGGCTATGTTCTCTTCTGGGGAACAGTTTTAGCCCTCGGGCTGACCATTCTCTTTGTCATTAGATGGCTATGAGAGTCGTTTTACTGCTACTGCTTATCGCAGCTTCGCAGGCCTGCGTTTTTGAGATAAGGAGCGCTGTCTTCTATCCCAATGGAACGCAGGAAATAAGCAGGGACTGGCTGATTGTGGATTTCGAGAACAGCTACGGTTACGATCTGTTCGATGTCGAATTCGATGAGATCGCACACGTTCCCGTTATCAAAAAAGGGGAGAGAGTGGGAATAGATCCATACAGAACCATCGCACCCCAGACTTTCCCAGTAACTATAAGCGCAGGCACCCGTGTTTTCGCGGACAGAAGCGAAATAGAATACAGTGTTACAAACCTCGGGAATTCGACCGAGATCGAGATATCCTTCCCGACATTCAGCGATCTCATATCCTGTGAGAATTGCGAGATTTCAAACGATAGCATAATATTCAGGAAAACTCTGGGAAAAAATGAGACTGCGAACTTCAGGCTGATCACAAACAGAGCTTTTTCAATTCCAGATGCAAGGATCAGCTTCAGCTATGAAGAGTCTTTCAGCCTGAACTTCACGGCCAACATACCGGTAAGCGTTGTAAAGGGAAGATCGGACAGATGGATAGGCTTCTTCAACATAACTAACACGATCGAACAAGAAATAGAGGTCGAGGCTGTGGCTTTTGCGGATTTCCAGAACGGAAGCAGGACTGAATTGTTCAACGAAACCTTCGTTCTGAAAAAAGGCGAAAATTTCAGCAGATACGTGGAGATAGAGAGCAAGAATGTTCCAATATTCATATTCAAGATAAGCGCAAGGGTTTCGGATTTCTGCAAGCTAACGATCCTTCCTGCTTACGAAGCTGAAGGAAGATACATCGTGGGCCAAGCCCTGCTTAAGGGATTCAGCTATCATCCTGCATTTCCGCTTCCGGCTGGTTTGCCACCATCTGTGGAAACCCCCGTACTGCCAACTCCTCTAACAACAGTACCAACACCCGCAACTACTGCCAAAAGAGAGGAAATGATATCTCTAGAATTCAGGATTCCGTTCAAAAGAGTTCCCAAAGAGCTCGTAATCCCTTACTTTATTGCAATTTTCCCTTCCCTTTTTGGGCTCTTTGTTGTAACGGTTTTCTTCCCGATAAGATCAAGAAGAGGTATAGTCGCAACTAGAGATCAGGAAAAGGCAGCGAGAATTTTTTCGCCAAGATTCCGTGTTTACTGTCCACCATCTAGTCCGATAAGCTTCGGGATAGTTGTTGAACCCGACGAAGATATCATTTTGGCATTGATGGAAAATGGAATTCCCAGAGAGTATGCTGAAGCAATATCCATTGCGGCAAAAATTAAAAAGCCATTGATTGTAGAAAGAGAAGACATCGCCAGAATTGCACTAAAGTTCGGCATACCGGTGATACTGTATGGAAAATATTTATGAGCTAATGGAGGAAGTTTTGAGGAAAATAAGGTTCAGAGATACAGTTGCTGCGGTGGCAATCTCAACGGCATTTGTTGCATTCGGAATTCTAATACTAATCCTTTTGGATGTTATCTTCGTTTCCCTAGCATTCAAAACGACTGTATCTATCTTTCTTCTAGTTCTGGCATGGGTTTTGATGATCTCCGGAATTTACCTGCTCACCTCCATACCAACTCCCCCCTTTCCGCCCAGAATTGTTGCAGATTCCCAAGGAATCGCAAAATTGCTTGAGAGAGGATACAATGGAAGGATTTTTGTGACAAGGGAAACCTACAGAAGAATACCGCCAAAATTTGGTCTCAGGGCAAACCTTCAGATAATCGAGGTTGACAAAGATGAGGCCAAAAAATATGCGAAGTTCGGCGAAGAGCTTTCCTATGCCATTGCAGGTGCAAAAAAGATAAGGGCAAAGGTCGTAAGCACAAAAAAGATGAAAATAGCCGGAGTTGAAATCATCACAGCAGACGAGATAGCCGAAATTCCATCGAAAAGTTTATGAAAATATGCTTGGATTTTAAAGCATGGTATTGCTCGTCGCTTTGGACGCAAAATCAGACAGAAGCGAGAGAATCATAGCTTTTTCAATATCCGAAGCGAAACTCAGAAAGGAAAAAATAATTTTCATTCACTCGCTCTACGGAGGAGATAAAACGAGTCCAAAGGAGATAGAGGAGGGAGAGAAACTTCTTAAATGGGCGGAGGAAATCGCAAAGAAGGAGGGGGTCGAATTCGAAACAAGGCTCCTTGTTAGAGGAAAGCAGCCTGCAGAAGACATAATAGAATTCGCGGACGAGATAAACGCAAGCATGATAGTGATCGGAGTTAGAAAGAGAAGACCTGCCGGAAAAATCATATTCGGCAGCGTTGCTCAGGATGTAATTCTGCACGCAACTAAACCCGTTGTTTGCGTGAAATGACGAAGCTGAAATCCAAAGGCTGCAACGTATATCTCACAAGGCTGAATGGAAGGATTTTTCTTATAGATGCCGGAATGGATGGAAAAATGGTTTCAGAGCAGATAAAAGAGCTTGATGGAATAATAATTACGCATGCCCACTTTGATCACATCGCAGGAGCGAGAGATATAGAGAGAACGTTCGGATGTCCGGTTTTTGCTCATCCCGAGGACATTCCCTATATACTAAAGGAGAAAGATTTCGCTTATTCCGGTATTTTGGGGAAAATACTGACCTCCTC
>CAYXCK010000102.1:0-3585 GCA_964463575.1 uncultured archaeon | reverse complement strand
ATGGAATGCCAATAGCTGTTGTGGAGGCAGAGGCAGAAGATAAATCGCATCTAGCTGGGATGCAACAAGCAAAAGAATACATGGAGAGGTTAGGAGTACCATTCGCTTATTCTACAAATGGGCGCAAAATTGAGGAGTATGACGATTTTAGAAAGCAACAAACTACATTGGAGGATTTTCCTTCGCCAAATGAACTATGGAGAAGATATGTTGAAGGAAAGGGGTTGAAAGAACTTGCAGCTTCAAAAATGAATCCCTTAATCTATCCATACTATCCAATCCCTGATAAACCCATAAGGTACTATCAAGAGGTTGCCGTTAGAAATGCTATTGAAGCTATTTTGAAAGGTAAAAAGAGGTTGTTGCTTACGATGGCTACTGGAAGTGGAAAAACTTATGTCGCTTTTCAGATTGCTTGGAAGCTTTATAAGACAGGAAAAATAAGAAGAATCCTTTATTTAGTTGACAGAATCTTCCTTAGGAGACAAGCCCATGACGCTTTTTTCCCATTTGGAACAGCGAGGGAGGAACTTGTAGGGGCAGAAAGCATTTCAAAGCATAAGGACATATATTTTGCTACTTATCAAACCCTTTATAGCGAAAAAGATGGTAAAAGAGTTTATGAACTCTTCGACCCGGATTTTTTTGACATGGTAATAATTGACGAATGCCATAGATCTGGATGGAAAAGATGGCATGACATTCTAAAATATTTCTCTAACGCGATCCACTTAGGTTTAACAGCCACGCCTAAGAGGGATGATAACATAGACACCTACGCGTATTTTGGAGAGCCAGTGTACGATTATCCAATGCGTCAAGGGATCGAAGATGGATTCTTAGCGCCATGCGAAATCATAAGGGTTTTTACTAACATAGATAGAGCAGGTGTCTTAAACATAATTGAGGCAAAAAGTCGAGGCGCAAAGGTAGAAGTTCCAAAAGGTGTTGAATTAAAGGAATATTACACGGTCGAGGAATTTGAGAGGGAAATAACCCTCCCTGATAGGACTAAAAGGATATGTGAACACCTAGCAGGAATTCTCGAAAGCACGAATCCGAAAGGAAAAACTGTCATCTTTTGCGTTTCTCAACCTCATGCAGCTGAAGTAGCGAAGGAATTAAATAATCATTTCGGTCCACTGTTCAGAGTTAGCAATTATGCCGTTAGAGTTGTTACGGATGAGCCTTATGCTCATGAAGTACTAAAAGAGTTTAGAGACTCGGAAAAGGATTTTCCAGTAATCGTAACGACAGTTGACTTACTGAGCACAGGGGTTGACATACCTCCTGTGAAGAACATAGTCTTCTTGAAACACATAGATTCCAAGGTTGTATTTCACCAGATAATAGGAAGAGGGGCGAGAATAGATGACGTTTCGAGGAAGTTTACCTTTAGAATAATCGATTACACGAATGCGACTAGGCTGTTTGATGAATGGGATTTACCGCCACCATCACCGCCTGAGGGTCCTTCGGATTGGTATTTATCTTGTAAGATTATCGACCCTGAAACTGGGAGGGGTATACCTAAGGCATCCATCGTAGCTCTTCTAGCTCCAAGCAAACCTATAACTCTAAGAACAGATGAAAATGGCTCCGCTCTCTTTAAAGGTGTACCTAGAGGGAGCATCAAGATCGACGTAAGTGCGAGTGGATATAAAAAGAAAGAGACGACTATACCGACATTTCCGGCGCCTGATCAATATGTAACTATTACCTTAGAAAAAGAAGTCAAAGAAAGAAAAGAGCTTGTTAAAGCTGAAAATGTGGAAGTTTACATAGCGGAAGAAGGGATCGTTAAAGTTAATGCTCTCGGAAACGAACTGCTTGAGGCGGAGTACATAGAGTATTGTAAAAATGGATTAATTAAAAGAGTAGCATCTTTAAATCAGTTAAAAGAAATATGGAAAGACAAAAGTAAAAGGATTAAGTTTAAGGAAGATTTAGAAAAAGCGGGAATAAATTTAAAAGTATTATCAAAAATCCTTAAAAACCCAGATGCGGATGAGTTTGATCTGATCGCCCACGTCCTTTTCAATGCACCGATCATAACAAGAGACGAGAGAGCTAGGTCATTATTGGACATGCGAAAGGAGTTCTTTGAAAAATATGGAACAAAGGCGAGGGAAGTACTTTTTGAGCTGGTTGACAGGTACAGAATTGCTGGCATCGATGAAATTGTTAATTGGAAAGTATTCAAAACGCCTCCCTTTGACAAAATGGGAGCCTTAAAAGGTATAGTACAAATTTTCGGTGGACTGGATGAGCTAAAGAAGGCAATTCAACAAATTGAGGCAGGCATCTACCCTGAATTTGGGGGTTGAGGTGGATGGAAAGAAGGGAACTTGCAAATAAAATCGAACGTGTCTGCGAAATAATGAGAAGGGACGGGTTGACAATTCTAGGATACATGGAGCAATTGTCATGGCTTATTTTCCTAAAGATCCTTGAGGATTTAGAAGGAGAGTATAGGCTTGAGGCTGAGCTTGAAGGAAGGAAATACGAACCTATCATTGAGCCTAAGTACAGCTGGTCCAGTTGGGCGAAAAGGGACATGAGAGCTGAGGAGCTGAAAAACTTCATAGAAAACGATTTATTACCATATTTAAGAAGCCTTCACGGTTCAAAAGAAAGAAACCTAATAGCGGCCGTTTTTGCAGAAATTAGGCAGCAGATGAGGGATCCCTTTAACTTAAAAGAAGTTATTTCAATGCTCAACGATATAGACTTCACCAACCCTGAGGATTCCCATACACTTTCTCAGATTTATGAGGAGCTTCTAATGATGATGGGTAGGGAAGGCGGAGCAGCTGGAGAGTATTATACGCCAAGACCCCTCGTAAAACTCATGGTAAAAATCGTGGATCCGAAGATAGGCGAAACCGTTTTTGATCCGTTTTGTGGCTCCTGTGGTTTTCTCGTTGAATCATTCAAACACATGAAGGAGCAGAGAAAGCTAACGACAGAAGAATACGAAATGTTGTTAGAGAAAACATTTTATGCTCAAGAACTGAAGGCAATACCTTATCTCATAGGAACTATGAATTGCATTCTTCATGGCTTATTATTACCAAATATTGTAAGGAGGGATACTTTTGAAGAGAACGTTGTCAGCACTCCAAGCCAAAGGTTTGACGTGATACTTACTAACCCTCCATTTGGTGGAAGCGTTCCAGAGCATTTAAGGGATAATTTACCCGTGCCAACAAGCTCAACTGAGCTTGCGGCTTTACAGTATTGCATGAGGAAGCTTAAGAAGGGTGGAAGGTGTGGGATAGTTCTGCCCGAAGGTGTTCTGTTCAGAGGAGGGGCATATAAAAGGGTTAAAATGGAATTGTTGAAAGAATTTAATGTCCACACGATAATAAGCCTACCCCCCGGCACTTTTGCCCATATAGCCCCCAAGGGTGGTCAGGGACCAAAAGCCAACTTAGTATTCTTCGATAGGACTGGTCCAACAAAAGAGATCTGGTATTATGAGCTAATCCCACCATCTGGAACACATTACACTAAAGCAAATCCTGTAAAAGATGAAGACTTAGTCGATTGCTTTGAAAAATGGAAGGGTAAAAAGATTTCAGA
>CAYXCK010000101.1:0-3601 GCA_964463575.1 uncultured archaeon | reverse complement strand
AGTGATTTCTACCTTCCTTTGAACTTTGGCTTCTCCTTTCTCAGGAAAGCTGAAATTCCCTCCCTCAGATCCTCTGTTGAAAAGCAAATGCCAGCAGCCGTGCATTCCCATTCAAGTCCAACGTCCATTGGAACTTCTCCGCCCTTGTTTATCAATCTCTTTATCAATGCCATTGAAATCGGGGCGCAGCGCTCCGCAATTTCTCTTGCATACTTGATCACTTCCTCCTCAAACTTTTCGTCATCGAAGACCTTGTTTACCAAGCCATATTTCTCTGCAACCTCTGCGGGAATCCTTTCTCCAGTTAGCGCCAGCTGCATCGCCCTGCTTATCCCAATCAGCTTTACCATTCTCTGCGTCCCGCCCCATCCAGGAATAAGCCCTAGGGTGACTTCTGGCAGACCTAATATGGCGGATTTCTTTGCCAACCTTATGTCGCAGGACATTGCTATTTCAAGGCCACCTCCCAGGGCGTAGCCATTGATCGCAGCTATAACTGGCTTCGGAATTTCACTGAGTCTTCTGAAAATTCTCTCTCCTTTTCTATTGTGTTCCAGGAAATCAAATGAGTGCGTTATAAGAGTGGTTAAATCCGCACCAGCAGAGAACGCTCTACCGGCCCCAGTTATTACAATTACCCTAGTCTCACTGTCATTCCAAAGCATTGTTATGGCTTTATCGAGTTCCTCAAGCATCTCAAGATTTATAGAGTTCAGCCTGTCTGGTCTGTTCAATACCAGCTTAGTAATACCGCCTTCGAGTTTCTCTATTTTTATCGTCTTGAATTCCTCACCTTTTTCCTCCTTTTTCTCCTTCTTTTCAATCAGTTCCATCAGTTTTCCAGCCTTTATCGTTTCCGCCGGTTCAAATATTTTCTTTCCAAACTGCTGGGCAAGCTCATTTAATCTCTTTAAAATCTGCTCCTGACCAATGGACTTCGCAATTTCAAATGGGCCAAAAGGTCTGTTAAGGCCGAGCTTCACGGCAAGGTCTATCTCCTCCGGCTCAGCTACACCCATTTCAACGAGTTTTACAGCTTCATTTATTTCGACTATTGAGAAATCCAGCGGATTTATCTTGTCAGTTGCCTTGCTCATATCTATCTGCGGCCTTCCGGCACTCCAATCATACCAACCTTTTCCAGTCTTCTTTCCCAAATTCTTTGACTTTACCATCTCCTCCAGAATTTTCGGCGGCTCATAGTCAGGGCTTATTGCTTTTGCGTAGTATTTGTTGGCGTGATAGAATATATCAATGCCCGTAAAGTCCATGAGCTCGAATGGCCCCATCGGTAATCCCATTCTTCTTACAGTAGCGTCCACCTCCTCCGGCGTAGCTATGCCTCTCTCTATTATTGCCATTAGCAAAGCGCCTGCAGGAGCCTGTACACGGTTTACTATAAAGCCAGGAACATCCTTCTTCACAACCACAGGAACTTTTCCGATCTTTTTCACGAAGTCAACGCAGATATTAACTGTTTCATCGCTCGTCTTTTCCCCCCTGATCACTTCAACCAGTTGCATCAGAACGGGTGGATTGAAAAAGTGCAATCCCACAAACTTATCCTCTCTTTTCGTGGCCTTTGCAAGTTCAGTTATCCTGATGGTTGAAGTGTTACTGGCAAATATGCAATCTTGTTTGGCCAACCTATCGCATTCTGCGAAAACTTGCGTTTTTATCTCGAAAACTTCTGGAACAGCTTCTATTATTATGTCCGCATCTTTCACAGCTTCAGCGAGGTCAATCGTTGGCTTTATTCTTGAAAGAATGAGTTCAACATTTTGAACTCTGCCCTTTTCCTGCAACTTCAGCAGGCTTTGTTTTATCCTCTCCATTCCCCTATCAAGGAACTCTTGTTTAATATCCCTCATTGTAACCTCGTAGCCAGCAATTGCACAAACCTCGGCAATTCCGTGCCCCATATCGCCAGCTCCAAGAACTGCAACCTTTTTTATTTCCATATTATCACCAATAAAAATAGGAAAGGAGATTGAAAAACCTTTCCATTTATACGCAGTATAAAATTCCTTTATTTAAAAAAGTGTGAAATCCTTGATCCTAAAAAATTTTCTAAAAAATTGTAAAAATAATTACAGATATAAATTTTATTTTTTAGATTAAAATTTAAAAACTCAAAAAGTTATCATGGATAGAAGCTTTCTAAGAGATTCGAAAATGGCATGATCTGATTAAAAATCATTTGTCCCAAAAGCGGATCAGGATGAGAACTTAGAAAGAAAATTCCTAACATGTTCTTCAACTTTTGAATAATCATACGAGCAGACAGCAATGTTCCCAACTGGCGTTCCTTTAAGTTTTAACGGATTAAAGGGTTCTCTTCCGTTGTAAAACACCACCGCATCGCACTTATACTTAACACCTTCAACCTCTACTTCTTCCACTCTTTTCTCACCACTTACCTCTATTTTTTCTCCAACGTCAACGATTTCAAAATTACAATTGTTTTCCGAAAAAAGCTTCTCTGTCAGTTCTATAACCGGCTCCTTTCTACATATCAACAGTATTCTGTCCCCTATCTTCTTTTTCTCAGCCATCATCCTTAAAGCCTGATCAAGAGAGTAAATTCCAGATATTTTTTTGCTCAAAACATTAAGCTTTATCGGCAGAAAATCCGACGCTCCGGTGCAAAGTAAAGCCCTTCTGGCCTCGAACCTCTTTAAACCATTTTTTGTGCTTACAATTACAGGTTTGGACTTTATAACAGTTCCAATTTCAACAGAAACAAAATCTTTAAGCTCCTGAATTTCTTTTATATATTTCTCATATTTTTCAGAAAATACTCCAAGTTTTGAAAATACTGCCAATTCCCCGCCAACTTCCCGCATGTCGAACACTATAATCTTAAAACCCTTCTCAATTAGTTTTTTTGCACAATTTAGTCCAGCGTAGCCTGCCCCTATTACCACGTAATCAGCTGATATCATTTTTGATCCCAAACAATATTTTTTATCTCTCCGTGTAATTTTAAGTGCTCTATTTATTTAAGCTTTTCTCATCTGCTAGAAGGGCGGGCTTTCGGTTGTAAAAGATTATTCCCAAATACCGCACTCCAAATTTAGTGGATTCTCATAGTTCTGTCAACAAACTTTTCAACGAGTTTTGCATGCATCTCCTCCTCTTTGGCAATCTCTCTAAATATAGTGGCCTTTTCGCCCAGAATATCGCCAAAATTTGCAACGATCTGCTCATATAGCGATTTTGCTGTTAGTTCGAGGCCATAAATTTCATTAAAAATTCTTCTGTCAGAAAATCTAAACTCATCACTCACACTTCCAAATTCGAATCCAAAATCTTTTGCAATTCTTTCAAGAACGGTTTTGTGTCTCTCCGAGTCTGAAATAAGCTTGAATAGAACTTTCCTCTGCTCATCATTCAAGCTTGCGATAAAACCCCGGAAATTTGCCTCGCTCTCGAAAGATACCTCAAGCCTGTAGGCTTTCTGCAGCAATCCCTTAAGGATTTCGAGTCTATCTTCCATAACTTTGATATTTTCAAAAATTTATATTTTTTCTATTTACCGAAGAAGTTTTGGATCACTTTAACTACCCTTTAAAGGCAAGACTTCCAGAGGCTTTACAAC
>CAYXCK010000100.1:0-3646 GCA_964463575.1 uncultured archaeon | reverse complement strand
CAGATCCTTTTTAGAGACGAAAAATCTTTAAAGATGTTCAGTTACCTTTTGAGAGCATGCGAGGAATTCTAAAAATAATAGAGCCATATGATGCTGGAACATTTTCAGAAGGCGAAGTTATAAATCTCAGCTCAAACGAGAATCCCTTCGAACCGAGTGAAGAAGTTAAAAGAGCATATTTGAACGCTTTGGCTAAAATAAATAGGTATCCAGATGCAAGTTATCTCAAGTTGAAAAAAGCAATCTCAGATTATCTATGTGTTGAGCAGGATAGAATCTCTGTGGGTTGTGGTTCTTCAGAGTTAATTTCAAGAGTTTTCGATGTATTAATCGACGATTTAGACAGGGTAGTAGTTCCAATGCCATCTTATTCACTTTACCTTCTTTACGCATTTCTTAGAGATGCAAGCGTTTTAACTCCAATTTTCAAAAATTACGAGCTTGAAGAGGGATTTTTTGACGATTTAAATGCAAAACTAACGATAGTTTGCTCCCCCAATAATCCTACTGGCAACACAGTAAAAAGAAAAACCTTGGAAAAAATTGCTGAGAACTCGGAGTATTTGGTGATTGATGAGGCATACGCGGAGTTCTCCGATGAAAGCCATATTGATTTTGCTTTGGAATTAGATAATGTCATAATTTTAAGATCTTTTTCAAAGTTCTTTGGTTTAGCAGGGCTGAGGGTAGGATATGCGATTTCGAGTAAGGAGATAGCGAGTGCTATAGAAAAAATCAGGTTACCTTTTGCAATCTCGGTTCCGGCAGTTGAGGCTGCAATCTCTGCAATCAAGTCTATTGAGTATTATGAAGACTTAAAGAAAAAGATCATTGCCGAAAGGGAGAGAATGTTCGTAGAACTAAAAAAAATGGGATTTGAGGTTCTACCATCGAAGGCAAATTTTCTGTTGACCAAAACTGCTGGTAGAGATGTAGCAGATTATTTAGCCAAAAGAGGAATTCTTGTCAGGAGACTTGAAAACTTGCTGGGGCTTGAGGGTCTTTATTTAAGAATAACGATTGGGAAAAAGGATGAAAATGATACCCTTTTGGCTTCTCTGAGATCATATTGTTGCGAATCCGCGACATAAGAGATATATTGCCATGAATTCCGGTAGCTCTACAGATTCACCTGCTGAAAGATTAAATTCATAGTTCTTGGTTCTTATTTTGAACTTTTTGAGTATTCTGACTTTTACTTTATCTTCACCAAAAGCTAGAGCATCCTTAAACGGATCAAATTTATCCAAATCCTCAACCTTTTCAACTCTTAACCCAGTTTTTCCGTGAAGAGAACCCGGCATTCTTATAAGTCTTTTTACATCTGCAGTAACTGGAGCATCGATGTATACCTTAAGTTTGTCGATTATAGACTTTAAAACACTCTCTTTTTTAATTTCTCTTTCCGGAATGCCTTTTTTATTCATGTATCTCCTTATCCTGTTCACGACATTAGATTCGATTAGCTTTCCTTTGTCAAATATCTTTGGATTGTTGAGAGTAAGATAGTCAACTATTTCTCTTCTTTCAGCAGAACCAAGATTTCTAAAATCTTCGTCTAGCACATGGATGTGGTAACCTCTTCCACCCGAAAAGTAAACTTCAACATCTTTGATTCCGAAATCTGTTGAAAGAATTTTTAGCAATTTTTTTACTTCACTTTTGGCCACTTCTAATACTTTTTCGATGGAGCCCTTTATGGGGAGATGGTCAGCATCGATGTCAAATATAAGGTCTGCACCAATCCAGCCTTTTTCCTCCATTTTTTCTTCATATGGTCTCTCGTAGTAAGCTGAAGAGTAGTAAATGTGGGCTGGTGTTTCTGAAACGATGTAATCCCAGAAGGATTCTTCGGAAGTGAAAGACATGTGTCTCTTCATAACAAAGTCAGGTAAGAATTCAAACGGAACGAAGGCAAATTCTCTGCTTTTGTAGTCTTTAGGCAATCTTAATTTATTTTTTTTATAAAAATCATTAAATTTTTTAATCAGATACTGTTTTACAACCATGTTTATTCTTTATTTTCCAGAAGTAAAAGCTCAATCCTTTATAGTTTACAATTTTTCCATCCGCGTAATCGCCGTATAGTGGCTTTATTAGGCAGTCAGCATGTATTCTTTCTGCAAGCATTTTTATTGCACTAAAAAGCTCTGGCGGGGGACGTATAGAATATACAAGTTCCACTTCTCTGTATATCTCGATTCTCGGGTTTAGTACATCGTCTATATAGAATTCGACAGCTGTTTTTACTGGCTTTAAATCTGTTGCTACCACTTTAACTCCTCTCTCTCTTAACCTTTCGGCGACTAAAGTGTTTCTCCCTATTCCTATCTCAGCTACTTTTTTGTATCTGGTTGCTATGAACTCAACAATTTGCAACACTAAATTAATAATCCATCACATGCTATAAATCTTGTGCAGGTAGTAATCAGAGAGTACTCACTTCGAGACTTCAATGATGTGTTAGAAATCGATAAAGAAGCATTTAATCCCCGAAATCCATCTTTTGACATGTTTGTATATCTTACATGTTGCAACGATCTTCTAGTTGCAGATATTGGTGGAAAAGTCGTTGGTTATGTCGTTACAATGGACGTAGATAGATTAACCGGAAAAATAGTTTCTATTGCAGTTAGAAAAGAATTCAGAGGTAGGGGGATTGGAGAGGCTTTACTTAGGAGGGCGATAGAGAGGTTAAGAGCCAAAGGCAAGACGAGAATAGCTCTTGAGGTTAGAGTTTCGAACAAAGTTGCCCAAGAGCTTTATAAAAAGCTTGGCTTCAGGGTTATTAATACCATTCCCAACTACTATAGTGATGGGGAAGATGCTTATTATATGGTTTTGTCTTTCAGTGGGCAATGACTTTTGCCATCTCAATACTTTCCTTTATTCTTGGATTTTGTAAAAGCTTTGCCTGATTAGTTCTGAAGACTTCAGCGATTCCTTTGCAAAGAAGCAGCACTGCTTTTTTATGGTCCGATTTGCTTCTGTTTATATTTACTGGGCTTATACCCAAGTTTTCATACGCCCTAAAATGGCCATTTGCTATACCTGCTTCTTCTAAAATTCTTTTTACGTGGAACAGCACTAAATGCAATACTACAACTTCCTCTTTTTGCATCGTTAATCCCTAAAACCCCATCTATAAAAAGTTTTCTCTTATGACAAATCATATTTTACATGTTTATTCTTTTCATTTAAATTAAAAATTATTTTTTGTTAGCCTCCCGAAATTACTCTTAGAACAGTTAACTCCCCCTCCTCAGCGAAGTCATCCACTGGTACAGGAGTAGAATCTCTAAGGAGTACAACTGTTTCTGGATTTATTTTTAACTCTTCAAGTATCTCAAAGTATCTCTTTCTCTCTTTAATCTCCAGAATCTCTTCTTTTCTGTTGAAACCGATAAACTTTAATTTTAGAATCATTCCTCTGTCAGCACCTCCTTTGAAACTTCTTTTATGCTTCCTTTTAGCTTTGTTTCTAGTCTTATCTCCTCCACTTTTTCTTCTAAGATTTTTTCGTCTTTACTGATGATTTTTTTCAACCCTTTTCTTCTAAATTTTTTCCAGTCAAACCTTCTCATTAAAAACCCCCTACAATAGTAGAGAGTAAGATATAGAAAAAACTTTTGCTCTTTTGTTTGCA
>CAYXCK010000099.1:0-3845 GCA_964463575.1 uncultured archaeon | reverse complement strand
TTTGTAATATGAAACAGATGACATCCTTCGATATAAAAGCCTGTGTCGCAGAACTTCAGAAACTCGTGGGAGGTAGAGTCGAAAAGATTTATCATTATCCTCCAGATGAAATTAGGATTAGAATTTATGCTGGTGATAAATACGACTTAATAATCGAAGCTGGTAGGAGAATTCACCTTACAAGGTTTCCAAAAGAGAGTCCGAAGTTTCCTACCCCTTTTGCGATGCTCTTAAGAAAACATTTAGAAGGTAAAAAAATAAGAGAAATAAAACAGCAGAATTTCGATAGAGTTGTTATAGTGGACTTTGGGGAGAAGAAAATCGTTGCAGAGCTTTTCTCTAAAGGCAATATAATTTTGATGGAAGGAGAAAAAGTGATAATGCCTTTGAAGGAAATAAAGAAGACCACAAAGGAGAGAAAAGTTGATGAAAACAGAGAAGTGGTCAGGTATCTAGCTAATTCTGGTTTTGGAGGTCTTTATGCCGAGGAAATTTGTCTTAGATCTGGAATAGATAAGAAGAAGAAATTCTCTGAGCTAAGCGAAGAGGAAAAAAGGATTTTAAACGAAGTTATTGAAGGGTTGTTTAATTTTGAACCAAAACCCCAAATAATAATAAAGGATTCGAAATTCATAGACGTGGTCCCGATGGATCTGCTTTTCTACAAAGACTTTGAAAAGAAATACTTCAAAACTTTCAACGAAGCCCTCGATGAATTTTATTCTAAGATTGCAATTGATGAGCAGAAAGAGAGTGAGGAGGTTGAAAAGATCAGGAAAAGGCTTGCTGTCCAAGAAGAAACTTTGAAAAATTATGAGGCAGAAATGAAAGAGTACAGAGAAATAGCGGATATGATATATTCCAGTTACGAGAAAATTAACGAAATTATAGAAAAACTCAAGAGAAGGGAAAAAGTTGAAAATGTTTTGAGTTATGATGAAGTTAAGAAAGTGGCTAAGATCAGACTTGATGGTAAAGAATTTGAGATAGACATTGATAGAGGAGTTCCCGGCAGTGCGGAGATTTATTATGAAAAGGCTAAAAAAATGAAGGAGAAGATCGAAGGATTAAAGTTTGCAATTCAAAAAACCTTGGAGGAACTAGAAAAAGAAAAAACTAAGCCAAAAATATTGGGTTTTAGAGTTACTAGAAAAAGGGAATGGTTTGAAGAATACAGATGGTTCATAACTTCTGACGGCTTTTTAGCTATTGGTGGAAGAAACGCAAAGATGAACATGGAAATAGTTTCGAAGCATTTGGAAAATAGAGATTTGTTCTTTCACACGCAAACACCAGGAGCTCCGGCTGTAATTTTGAAGCTAGGACAGGAAGCGCCAAAGAGCAGCCTAGTGGAGGCGGCAGAATTTGCTGCCATATATTCTTCTCTCTGGAAAGAGGGCAAACATTCTGGAGAGGTATACTATGTAAGACCGGAGCAGGTTCTTAGATCGGCAAAAGCTGGCGAATATTTGCCAAAAGGAAGCTTTTACATAGTTGGGGATAGAAATTATATTACTGTAGAACTTAGATGCGCAATTGGGGTTGAACTTGAGAAGATGAGACTGATTGGCGGTCCTGTAAGCGCTGTAAAGAAATGGGCAGATTATTACGTGGAGCTCGAGATAGGGGATATTAAGCAGGAGGAACTTAGTTTAGAAATTGCAAGAATTCTAGCCGAGAAGGCTGGAGAGAATTCATACATCGTTAAAACAATTGCCAAACCGGATGAAATAATGAAATTTTTGCCTCCCGGCAGATCCAGGATAGTATGATTCTCGATTTCCCTTCTACCGAAAAGTCAAGGGAGCTAGCAAAAAAATACGGTTATGATGAGTTTATAATGAGAAGATGGCTGAAATTCTTTGGCGAGGATGCTGAAAAAATAGCTGAAGCGTTCGAGAGAGGGTTACCCAAGTATATAAGAGTAAACACAATTAAAATATCTGAAGAAGAGCTGCTAAATCGGCTCGAGAGCAGGGGATTTAAGCTGAAAAAAACAGAGGTACCTTATTGTTATGAAGTGGTCGAGGAGAAATATTCAATTGGTGCAACACCGGAGTATTTGATGGGATACTATTATATCATGGACAAGAGTTCTTGTATCCCTCCTTTAGCACTCAATCCTAAACCGAACGAACTGGTCATCGACTTCTGCGCATCTCCTGGAGGAAAAACCACATTTATGGCTATGCTGATGAAGAACGAGGGATTGATAATTGCAATAGAACCACAAAAGGAGAGATTGCAGGCTTTAATAGATAACGTAAACAGAATGGGGGCGATGAACGTTGCGATTATGAATATTGATGCTAGGAACTTCCTGAGATACGGTATAAAGGCCGATAAGATTCTTCTCGATGCTCCTTGCACGGGTGAGGGGATAATTTTTAAAGATCCAACGAGGAAGACAGATAGGGGTGTTAGAGATATCGTCTTTTGCTCAAATTTACAAAAAGAACTAATAATTGCAGCTTTTGACTGTTTGAAGCCGGGAGGAATCTTGGTCTATTCAACTTGTTCACTTACCCCAGAAGAAAATGAATTTGTAATCGAGTATTTGCTTTCGAGAAGGAAAGCAAGACTCTTAGAAATAGAATATGGAGAAAAAGCTCTAAATCTTACAAAAATTGACGTAAGCAAAGCTAGGAGATT
Organism: uncultured archaeon; assembly: GCA_964463575.1. Classification (GTDB taxonomy): domain Archaea; phylum Halobacteriota; class Archaeoglobi; order Archaeoglobales; family Archaeoglobaceae; genus WYZ-LMO2. The sequence continues at coordinate 1,193 of CAYXCK010000099.1, read as the reverse complement.
TTATCCCCACATTCACCGCTGCGCCGGTTTCTTTATAGCTAAATTAATTAGAGAAGAATAAAAAGCGAAAGTATAATATAATGTTTTGGGCAATGTTAACTTATGAAAATTGGAGAAGTTATGACTAAAAACGTTGTTATGGTTGATTATGCAACGAAGGTTAGAGAGGTTTGCAGAATAATGGGGGAAAAAAGAATAGGAAGCGTAGTAGTTACACGGGAAGGAAAACCTGCAGGTATATTCACTGAGAGAGACTTGCTTTCAAAGGTTTTTCTTAAGGGGAGCTTAGACGATGAGGTTGGTAAGTACATGTCTTCCCCCCTTGTTGTTATATCCCCCGATTACGATGTGAGGGAGTCTGCGAGAATAATGGCGGATCTAAAGATTAGGAGGCTTGTAGTAATGGAGAAAGGAGAGATAAAAGGGATTTTTACTGCTTCAGATCTCGCAAGAGTTTTGGCAGGTGAGAGATAATGGAGGAAGTCCGCTGTGTAACCTGTGGAAAAGAACTTAAGGCCAGTGAAGAAGGAAAAAATTGGAGAAGTTGCTATTTTTGTAAAAAACCGGTTTGTTTTGAACATCTTCATTACATCGGGATCTGGAGGGAGGGGCTCTTTGACAGATATGTAGAGGTTCTTCCAGTTTGCAAAGCCTGCAAGCCTGAGAAAATTGGGTGATATACGATTTTAGATAAAAATTTTGAAACAATTATTTTTAAGGATAAGCTTGGAAGGGAGATTAAAATAAGGGCCTATAAACCGGAAGACATGGAAAAACTCGTGAACATGTATTTGAACTATGATCCTGAAGATCGATCTCTTGGGCTGCCGCCGGTTGGTAGGTTTGCGATAGAAAAATGGCTCAGATATCTCGAACAAAAAGGTTTTTCGATTGTTGCAGAACATAATGGAAATATTGTTGGCCACTTAGCAATAGTAGAAGATGAAAATAATAAAGGCGTCGTCGATTTGGCAATTTACCTTACTAGGAGCTACCAGAATCAGGGAATAGGGACCGAAATGGTCAAAGCGATAGTGGAGTACTGTAAGAGAGTATGTTATAAAAAGATAAGTTTGGTTACTGACAGACTTAATTGGAGGGCTATAAGGGTTTATAAAAAATGCGGTTTTAAAACAGTCTTGGCGAGCTATGAGATATATATGGAACTACTTTTAAAGCCCGAAGCTTCTGAA
>CAYXCK010000098.1:1403-3874 GCA_964463575.1 uncultured archaeon | reverse complement strand
TTTTTGGCCATAACTGTGGATCATGGCGGGGAGTTTAGGATCAGGAGTAAGAGATTTGAAGATCTCCTAGAAATCGCAAATGCTGTTGAGCTTGTTAGAATTGGTGCGGTTAAAAAACTAACTCAAAAAAAGAACGGAGAAACTAAAACCTTAAGCTATCTATAAAGGCTAACCTTTTCGGAATTGGTGGATGTGTGGAGAGAAATTCTTCGATTGGAGACACTTTCTCTCTTTTTAGTCTTTCAATATCGGCTCTCGTAACAAACGGGCTCGCTATCGTGTTGACGAGCGCATAAATGAATAGAGTCTTCAGTTTGCTCTCAGCCAATACTTCACTTGCAGAGGGATAGCGGTGATAGAAGAAGTGAATCTTTGCGAGACTTCTCTGCATAGAGTCCTTGCTAGTTGCCTTGACCCCTTCGGTGTCTGCAAAGTACTCTCTTAGCCTGCTGAACGCCAAAACAAGAACTTGAATGACAAAGGATACAACCACAGCTGCAAGGCCTAAAATCGCAAGCTGAGCTCCTCTATTCTCGTTGCGTGAAGCGGAGTGAATGAGCATGTAGCCCAAGTAAAAGATAACAGAAGGTAGAATCCCTAGGAAAAGCATGAATAGATTGTCTTTGTGTTTGTGATGCCCTATTTCATGCCCGACAACGGCTTCAATTTCATCTCTTGAGAGCATGTTCAAAAGCGAATCCGAAACGGCGACGTATTTCCCTGTGAGTATGTTTCCATATGCGAACGCATTTGGAGGACTGCTGACAACAACTGCTTTTGGAGCTTTTACCCCAAGTCTGGATGCAACCCTGTTTACGATCTCCTGCAATTCGGTGCTAGGCTTCGCTCTGTAGCTGATATTGATCATGTATGGGGATATAAAGTAGATTATAAGATTCGCGAGAACTACGAATATCACTAGAGCTAGAATGTTTACTGTGATGTTTGCAAAGCTTATTATGGCGTAGATGATTCCTGCAGACAATCCCACAATTAGCAGTAGTAGCAGTACCATCGATGTGTACAATGAAAAAACTCCAGCAACTCTCCCAGCTACTTTTGGTGCTACTGTGCCTGCTAATAGGAACATTATTGCGTATCCGAGGATCGCTAATACCAGATATAGTGGATCGAAGATTAGGAACATAAAAAAACTTGATTACTGGGCTTAAAAAATTTTTGTTGGCTGGATTTGCTTTAGAGGGTTTTAGTGTAGACTTTAACTGAAAAACCTTGCGGGATGAGAAAAGTTTAAATAAATATATCGCCCCTAAAAACTAGGGTAACTTCAGTTAACAGCCCCGTGGGGTAGTGGTCAATCCTGCGGGACTCTGGATCCCGCGACGCCGGTTCGAATCCGGCCGGGGCTATTTTTTAATTGTATGTAAAAGCTTATACCTTCTGCGAGATCATTCCCCACATGGCAGGGATCCGTTGAGATTGCAGGTTTATGAAAAATGCGGATGCTGTGCGTTTTCTTACGGTTTTAACCGTGAGATGAATTGGGGGAGTGAGCGGATTATCATAAGTTTAAATATATATCAACAATTAATTGTTTGAGCAACTATCAATTTCAAGAAGCGGGGGTGTATCTAATCCAGATACATCGAAGCTCAGAAGGGAAGATAATGTTGGTTAGAAAAGTTTTAAAGGCTAAGATCATAGATGAAACAAATAAAAGAAAGCATGAAGCTTTGGAGAGAGAATACAATAACTTCCAAAAAGCTTTAAGGGGGAGAAGATGCTGAACCCTATTCCGCCCGGCTTTAGCTGTGGAGTAGCTCACGTGATGGGAATGGAAGCCATTAATTCGGTAAACCTCCTAACGGCAGCCATGTTTCTCATCATGTAGGCCAAATCACCCTGCAGTTTTAGCTTTCCCCCTACTATTAGGGTAATAGCATCTGCTTTTCCTGAGACGAGCTGTTTAAATACAGCGTAAGGCCCAGATAGCTTGAACCTTGCATTCTCCTTCTCGCCTGGAGTCACAACAAGCAAGTTTCTCAGCTGTCCATGCCAGAAGTCCATCCACATGTAAAGAGCTGCACCTTTTACATCCTCTATTTTTACATCTGCCACCTTTTTTGCAACTGCGTTAAAATCCAGTTTTGAGAAATCATCTTGCAAATTGATTCCTAGCTTATTTAGGAACTTCTCCTCTGGTTTTCCCTTAAATTCATCTCTTTTTTCCTTCGGTATAGTTTCCAGCATTTCAAGAAAACCTTTTATTTTTTCCGGATTTTGGAAATCCTTCAACGCTTCACTATCAAGCTGAACAGTAACTAGATAATCTCCCTCCCAATTTGCTGCAACTCTCTTGTATTGCTCGTCGCTGTTTACTTTTTTAAGCAACTCACTCATCCACTCCTTTGAAGGAAAAACTACGGCCATCTCCACCCACCTTCCATTTTATAATTACTTTTACTTTTAAGGTTATTAGATACTATATAAATTTTTCCAAAACAAAAATT
>CAYXCK010000098.1:0-1303 GCA_964463575.1 uncultured archaeon | reverse complement strand
TTCTAAAGGGCGAGACTTTCAGTTGTAAGAAACCAATAGGTTAAAAGATTAAAAAGGAAGGCTTTATATTCTAATAGCTATTTTACTAATCATGGTTAGTATAACTAGATTTAGCGATTTAGATAGATTCAAGAACACTGGAAAGTGGGTGTTAGTTTATGGCAGAAGGAAAGTAGGGAAAAGTTACTTTGTAAGAAATTTCGTGAAATATGACAAATACTTTTTCATCGGGAGAAATGGGGCAATATTTTCAGACGATTCAATTCTGACTTATGAGACTTTTAAGAGAGAATCGGTGCAGTATCTTGAAAGAGGTGAAACTGTAGTCATTGATGAGATTCAGCGGCTTCCAGGAGAATTCTTCGATCTTCTTCACAAAATCGGAGTAAGAGGAAGATTGATTGCAATCTCTTCAACTCTCTGGATGACAAAAGAACTTTTTGGTAAAAGTTCTCCACTTCTTGGTCTATTTTCGGATTTCAAAATGGGTTTGATAGACGAAAGAGACATACTGCTGAATCTTAGGGATTTAATTGGAGACAGGAAAAAACTTTTGGAGTATTCGATTTTTCTTAGAGAACCTTGGCTCATTCCAATTTGGGAGGAAGCAGAAGACTTTTTTAAAGCCCTTCCAGCTGCAGCGAGACTCACGGTACCCGCTTTGATGGGGGAGATATTCACAGAGGAGGAGAGAATGTATTCTCGTGTCTATGATGGAATATTGAAAGCCGTTGCAGCGGGAAAGAATATTTCAACGGAGATTACGTCTCAGCTTTTTTCAAACAGGCTCATTCCAGCTCAAGACCCGAGTTTGGTGCATCCATACCTGAAAATCTTGGAAGGACTTGGGATTCTGGAGAAGGTGAAGATTTACGGTAAGAGGAAGTATTATTATAGGCACATCTCTCCGATTGTGGATTTTTATTACTATCTTGACGCAAAGTACGGTATCAGCGAGAGAGAAATGGAAGAAACCCAGTCCAGAAAGATTTTTTCTGGTCGAATTCCATACTATGCAGAACAGTTTATTGCTAGGTTACTTTCGAAAGCATTAGGACTCTGGCAAGAGAAAATAGTAGAGAGAGATTTCGAGGTTGACGTTGCACTTACAGACTTCAGAAAGCTCCATGCTGTGGTTGAGGTAAAGTGGAAAGAAAGCATTGAAAAAAGCGAGCTTATGGCAATCGAAAAGAAGCTTGCTAGATTTCCATGCAGAAAAATCCTATTTGTCCCAAGAAAAGAGGATCTGCCTAGTGAGCCAGAAAATCTGGAGATATGGGATGTGAATAGCGTTCTTGGTGGT
>CAYXCK010000097.1:0-4070 GCA_964463575.1 uncultured archaeon | reverse complement strand
TTATCACACAACATGGGCGGGATTCAGAATGGCTACGAGCAGCATTATCAACAAACCGAGAACTAGAGTCCTGAGCCCATTGATAAAAATGTTTCCCTCAAAAATTCTGCCCATCAGCGCTCCTATCAGGAAAAGGCTGATGCAGCATAGGATGATCGAGAATTCAAAGGCTTCCAGAGGTGGCAAAATTAGATATGGGATAAGAAGAATGATTGAGCCAATTATCGGGGCGATGCCGTGAACGGCAGAAGTTATAACAACAGCAAATCTGTGCGCATCTTCTATTATGCCGTCCCCAAACCTGAAAAGCAAGTGTTTCTCTCTTTTTCTTTTCAAAGATTCCTGCTCAATTCTCTCCGCTTCAAACGCACCCCAAGCACTCGAAATTCCAACCGCAAGCATAGTTGCAAAGCCAACGCTCAGGACAAGCCTAGAATCGTTGTGACCGGATATGAAGGCACCTATTATTAGCCCGGCTATTGTGAGAAGGCCGTCAAAAAATCCAATGAGAAAATATCTTCTCGAAACTGCCTGCGTTTCGGTAAGGTCAAGATACGTCTTAATCCTTTCTCTTGGAATCATTTAATTATTTCTAAAAGCTGCTCAAGCGGTATTTTCATCTCATCCAGCTTTTTCTTCGCTCTTGAAAGATCTGAGGGCTTGTAGGGTTTACCCCTTGCCTTTCCTATTATTGCCTCAATTTCAAGATCGCTCAGGTAGTTCTTAAGGTATTCCAAGATTCCAGATTTCTCAACAACAACGACGTCCTCTTTCCTCAGGAACTTTGTTGAATTAAAAAGATAAGCGCTGTTCTTCCAGCATTTCTCGCATTCGGAAATGAGGATTTTCAGGTTCTCAACGCTAAGCCATAGCTTTTGAAACATCATTGCCCCGCATTCGCAGAAGCCACCAAAGGTCTTTTCTTTTACCTCTTCACAGCTATGCGCCACATCCTCGATCATTACCTTCTTTATGGGTTCCAGAAGGTGAATCATATCACACTGGAACCACTTTCTTCACTTCCGGCACTCTGCTCCTTAGAATTCTTTCAACAAAAGCTGTCAGTGTTATCATAGACATCGGACAAGTTCCGCAGGCCCCTAAAAGCTTCACTCTAACTGTCCCGCTCTTTTCGTCGACTTCAACGACTTCAACGCTTCCGCCATCCCTAAGGAGCAACGGCTTTATCTCCTTTTCAACGACTTCAACAACTTTTTCCTTTAGCATCATGCCCTTTGTTCCCTTTCCAGATATTAATACGTTTTGGCCGAGAATTTTAAACCAAAAAACCGAAAAATTGTTTTTTAATTAAAAGTCGCTATTTTTTAGCCAAAAATTTCAGGCAATTTCTACAAAAACGCCTAGCTCAAACCTCTGCTCTGGAACCAGTTCCATATCTTCCTTAGCCCGTTAAGGAGAATCTTGTACTTTTCCTCAAAATCTACTAGCCTCCAAGGCAACAGCTGCAGGCACTTCGCAACAACCACTTTTTCCTCAACCTCATTTAGCCCAGCATTTCCCATCTTTGAGTAATAAAACCTAACCAGCGGACGCGCAAGATCGGAGATGTATTCGTAAAAGCCAAGACCCTCGAAATATTTCTGCAGTCTTTCAACTTCCACATACCCGAATTTGGGAATGCATGCATCTATTTCTCTTTTCAGCGTTTTTAAAACCATTATTGCAGTTTCAACTTCCAAATCCCTCAACTCGTCGCCGAGATACTCTATGAACCTCCTTATGAACTCAGAATTCATGCTTTCAACGTGCTTAGATTCGCCTATTGGTCTTAGCACGATTGCAGTGTATTCCCCGCTGACCTCGTTCCTCTGTGGAGTTATGTGAACCGGGGTGAATCCGTTCTTAAGCCAGAATCGAAGCAGTTCGCTTGAAACGCCGAAACCAGATCCAACCCAGCTGAGCGAATTCTCCTGCGCGAACCTTATGATTCTCTCCAATGCAAAGCTTCCAATGCCCATGTCCATCGCATTCGGATGCGTTGCTATTCTAACAATTCTTATCCCCTTTGTTTTTGCAAATTCGTAATTCCAGAAGTGCTTAAGGGCCAGATCCGGAATTATCTGTCCCTTAGGCTTGTATCCGTGCCTTATTTTTTCAACAACATCATCCCCAAGCTCACCTTCTATGGCGATGTGCAGAGAACACACTACTTTGCCGTTGACAAAGACCGCAAAAGGCAAATGATTTGGCGTGTCAAGCAGTATTGCGAGATCCGAAGGTCTGTTGCGGTAATGAGCCAAAACGTATATCCCGAAAAATTCCCTCAAAAGCTCATCATTTCTGGAGAGCTCATCTTTGTCCAGCATTCTGAATTCAAGCTCCTTTTTCCTTATCTTTTCAAGATCTGTCTCATCTATTTCAGCCGGCTGAGCGTTTAGCAGAAGGACATCGTAGAGCCACTTTTCAACCGGATCCCCATTTCCGTATCTTATCGGCTCTGACATGTGAATCTTCTCAACTTCTACGGTTTCATCGCTCTCGAGCCTTTTCAAAAACCTGATGTTGAAGCTCCTTCCTGTTCCCTCATAGCCATGAACTGTGGTTGAGAAAATCATGTGCCTAGCGTTTTTTGTTATCTCAAGCAGAACGGGTACCTCTATACCAGCGGCCTCGTCAATTATCAGGATGTCAGCAAAGTCCCTTTCCTCTATTGCCCTTCTTGGAACAACGTACTCAACCCTTGCATACCTGCTGTTCAAAACCGTTACAAGCTCATCGCTCTTCTTGACAAAGAATTCCCTCATTCCTTGCCTCTTCATCGCCTTCATCAGGAATTTGAAATAAGTCTGAACCGCCTGCGGAGTTGGGGCGACGACCAGAACTCTGACTGGCCTTTTAAGAATTCTCTGAAGTCTAGAGATGAGGGGTGGGGTTGCTATTCCCAAGATTGCAGTTTTTCCCCTTCCCCTGTCTGCTGTAATTACAACAGCCTTTCTTTCTCTTGTCCTTTCAAAGAACCTCTCAAAAACGCTCAGAACCCTTACCTGATCCTGAGTTGCACAGAGCTTGTAAAGCTTCTTCTTTATCTTCGTAGAAACGGGAATTGATATCTCTTCCCTTGAAGGTGCAAGGGACTTGAATTCGTAGCCTTTCAAGAGTTTTCCGCTGTCCAAATCGTATATTATAACCCCCTCAGCGTTCAATGTTTTCTCTATGAACCTTCTGTAGAATCTACCAACGACGTCTTTCAAGCTGTAGGGCTCGCTGATCATGTCCTCATGCCACTTGCTCTTCATGTCAAACCATGTTTCAAGCGGAGGTGACAGCGCCACTATCGCCCCTCCCTCCTCAACAGTTTCAACAACTATTCCGAGATCATTCGGGTGAAAGCCTTCGGAAAAGTCCATTATGAGCGATGAAAAAGTTCTTCCCAAAACCTGGGATGAATCCCTCCAGTGAACAAGCAAACCCTCAAAATTCTTTGCGAGATCTATAAAATTTTCCCTCCCAACCAGTAAAACCTCTCCTTTTTCCTTTTTCTCCTTAACCTTTTCGACTATCCTTTCACCAACTTTCAGCGATTCTTTTAGGTTTTTGGAGCATATGAAAACTAAAAAACGGTGCTTATTCTTTACTGCTGTTTCCAGAGCTATATCTACTTCGCGAAAAAGGTCTTTCATTGGCATAACTTTTGCTTCGATAATTAAATCTTGCCCAAAAAAGTTAAGAAAAAAGTCAGAATTCAGGCATTTCGGGAGTCTTTTCTCCTCCCTTCTCCTTTTCTTTCTCCTTTTCAAGTCCCTTTGCAGCTATAACATCGTCAACCCTCAGAATCATCACGGCAACTTCTGTTGCCGACTGTATTGCCTGCGTCTTAACCCTCAAGGGCTCTATGACTCCCCTTTCCTTCATGTCAACAACGTTTCCAGTGTCGACATCGACTCCCGCGTACTTCTGACCTTTTTCATGAGCAGCCTTGAGGTTCACGATGACATCTATTGGATCAATTCCAGCATTTTCAGCCAAGGTTCTCGGGATAATCTCCAAAGCCGTTGCAAAGGCTTCTATTGCAAGCTGCTCCCTTCCTCCAATGCTTGGAGCCCACTGCT
>CAYXCK010000096.1:0-4206 GCA_964463575.1 uncultured archaeon | reverse complement strand
CCTCGCAGCCTTAACCGCGAGAAAAACGCTTTCAGTGCCCCCGAAAGTGAAGGTTCCTGTAACCTCTTCATCGCCGTGCATTAGAGAGACCGCGATGTCTACGAGATCTTTTTCCATCTTTATCATGCTGGGAAATTCCGTGAAGTCTAGCATGTTCTTAAATGCAAACATCTTCATAGCCTCGAAGGCCACGCTGCGCAGCTCTTCAACTCCGGGCTCGAATGCTATAGTGAAGAGTTTCCCGCTGAAAGGATCAACATCTCCCGCGCTGTATTCATTCAGCCTTTGCATTATCTCTTCCCTTCCCAAACCTTTTTCGGGCAGGGTCTTTCTCATATTAATTATTTGATTGATTTTCTTTAATAAACTTTTCTTGAGAACTTGCTTTCAGAGCAAACGCCCGCTTTTTAACCGCTATTGCATGCCATGAGAGAGTTTGGAAACTGAAGAGGAAGTTTTTGTCTGATACATTCCACTTCCAATTCTCTTGGGGTGGAAACCGCTCATCTGGGAGCGGGGAAGAAGGGGAAAGTTTGAAGCAATTTATTTTACGATAAGCCAGCCAATTTCCAGCGTATGACACAGTATGGCAAATTTTTCCCGGAAAGCCCGAAATATTGGCCAGAACCTTCCCCTTTTTCCCCATGAAAAGTCGAAATAGAAGCTTCAATAAATTTATGCGAATTCGCTTTCATGGGAAATAGGAGGTTTTTCGAAAGCCATTTTTGTGGCAATATTCTGAAAAATATGGCCGGAACATTGAAACTCAGAAATTCAGCTCAAATGCTTCATCTCTTTCCGCCCTTTTCAGTCCCACGCCCCTGAAGAAGAACTCTCCCTTCCGCTTCACCTCCACAAACCTTGTCCTCATCAGCTCGTAGAACTTCCTTCTTGTCAGAATCCTTCCCGGCTTTCCGCTGCTTTTCGCCCAGTTCACGTAGCTGTTATAAGCTTCTTCCCTCTCAACGGAAAATTCCTCCCCGATTATGCAGGAATCCCTCAGCCAATCCGCAAGCGGGAAGCTGGCTTCCTCGAGGATTTCCCTCACTTCCTCAACATCCCTGGGGATCCTGTAGTTCACCTTCTTCAGCAGCCATGCGCAGTAGAGCAGAAATCTGAATGTGTCCGCGATGCAATCGGCATCGCTTCTGAGCCGCTCTATTATCCCCGGATCCTTCTCATCTTCAGCAAGCGGGTTGTCCGCAAAGACGATTACGATTCTTTCCGCGAAAGCCTCATCTATTTTCGCAAACCTGGGAACCTCGTTGACCAGAATGAACATTTTAAGGGTATTGGGATTCTTCTCCCTCAAGGGCTTGAACTTCTCCTCAATCGAAAGCGTATCCCCGCCAACGATGCGCTTTATCCTTTCCACACATCTGACAACGCTGTCGCTCTTTTCCGATGTAACGTTCACGATGGCTTTGAAGAGAGGAGAAAGCCCGAATCTGCCCTCAAGATCCTCGAGGGTTTGAGATGCGCATTTATCCCCCAGGCATGCTTTCAGCGCCTCCTTAAGGGTTGTCTTTCCCGTGTCCGGCTTCCCCACTATTATAGCGAGAAGCTTCAGCGAAAAAGGAGCGAGAATGCTTCCGAGGCAGAGCTTCAGCTTTTCCCAGTTGTCATCGTCGTAAAACCTCCTTATAGCGCTGTAAAACAGCGTATTTCCGAAATGGTCCTCTTCAATTCTTCCCGCCTTCAGGTTTTCAAGGAATCCCGGATCCACTCTCAACGGAAGCCTTGTGAGAAAGTATGCATCAAGACTCCCGGGATCCACAATCTCCAGCTCGCACAGATCGAGAATTCCGCTTTTCAAAGCAAGATATCTGGCCGGCTCTATCTGCGTGCGGTGAACCGTTTTCGCCTCGCTCGCGATGTGTTCCATGAGCTCGTTCACAACTTCCCTGCTTGTTATATAGCTTCCAAGCTTCTTTGCTAGAGCTGAGATTATCGCCCTCGCATCGAAGAGCATGTTCTGTCTTCCGACCACATAGCACTCCCACTCCCCGTTCGCCTGCCGGACTTTAATGAAACTGAAAAGCTCGAGCTCCCTCAGAAGGAGCCATAAAAGGTAAGCCCTCTGCGTGGCCGGCAGAGCTGAGATCAGAATTTTTCCGGAATCAAGCTTTTTGCTTTTCCTTCCGGGAATCAGGCCCTCTTTAAGGGCGAGATCGACGAGCTTCTGGATCCCTACGCCATCGGGAAGCCGCTTGATCAGATTCATAACCTCCTCCTGGCTTTCAGCTCTCCTGATTGCCTCGAAGATTTCCGAAAAGCTTTCAATGGATTCCATCGAGGCCCCGAAAACCTCGGAAATCCCGCTGATTATATCGAAAGCTTCTTTGTTTCCAAGAGAAGCTTTTAAAACCTCCTGAAGTCCGGTTATCCCCTTTATATCCTCCTCCCTTATTTCCCTTTCGAGTCCGTAGGGTTTTTCGCCGGCAATTCTTTCAATCTCAGCCGAATATCTCTCGAGATCGAATCCTGCCTTCTTGTAGCTGTAAACAAGGGCCCCAGCCCTCATCTTCAGCGAATCCTCATCGCCCGTTTCATCGTAGAGACCCTTAAGAATCCTGAGCGCTGAAACCGGATCCACTCCGCTCTTCGCTGCCCAGCCGCTGAAGAATAACCAGATAAGCTGCCTGAACCCGCTGCGGTATGCGGGCCTGAGAAGTGATCTTATCCTTTCAATCTGCTCCTCGCCCAATCTTGGCCCGGGTTCTCTCTGATTGCATTTCCCATCATCTCCATTTTTATCAAACTTTTCGGATCTTTCGCCATTTGACTGCAAAGCTTTGCCATCGGCTTTCGAATTTTCTCTTTCCCCGCCTGTCTTTCCAATTTCCAGCCACGCGGCGAGATCGCGATTGAGCTGATACCCATTTGATTCAATCCTCCTGAATATCTTTACAAGCGTTTTCTTTCGAATCTTAGCTATTTTCCTGTGCCCAGAAATCTGCTCATAGGCTGTAAAAACCTCCTGTCCCTTCCAGGGGCATTTTCCGCTTTCACATTTTGAGTGGTCTATCACGCTTCCCGGACCGAGGACGGCTGAATTTACGCTCAGCAGATCCATCAATGCAAGGCCCTCCTTGCTCACGGCAGGCCTTACTGGTTTCTGCGGAATTGAATCGCAGAAGAAGTAAACATGAAGCCCGATATGGGCACTTCTGACGCAGAGCGTTTCTTTCAGAAGTTTTTCAAACAGATCGCTGCCGAGCATTTTGATTGCCTCTTCAAGGCTTTCGAAGTCGAGAACGATGAGGTGCCATCCATCTCTGGACCTATCACCGCATCTTATTCCATAGTTATCGAAGAAGTCCACCGGAATCCGATCCTCTCTCGTGTTCCAAGCTTCAACCTTCGGCTTTTTGCCAAAAGGTGTGAAGGGAAAAACGTAAAGACCCAGACGATTTCTGAACCTGAGAATCCAGTCCATCTTCTCTCTCAGAAGCGGTGTGAGGTTGTCCTTTTTCAGAATTCTCGGTGAAAGTATTCGGAGCTTTTCTGAATCCTTTAATTCATTTTCTTCGCCATCCAGGTTCCTTTCACTCATAGAATCTCGCCAAAGGCAAATCCTGATTCCAAATTCCCTTTCTCAAAACATTCCCAGCCGAAAAATAGCCAAGCGAAACAGTACAGCACACATTAGCGCATTCAGGAGGCTGTTTATAAGCGGTAAGCGGTGTTTGCAAGTGGTTAAAGCTTTTTAAAGCTTTTCACATTACTAAAAGCCTTCGGCTAAAGGCAGAACCTTTTAAGATTTATTCTCCAAAGTTGCACTATTTCAATCCCCGTTTTAGGGATTAATTGAGCTAACAAGCTCTTCACAAGTTATTTATCCTGTTCATATTTTTCATAAAGGTCATCAGAATCGATTCAGTTTATTCACTTCTTCATCGACATGGAAAGCAAATCTATATATTTTCCCGTCAAAAAGCAATATGGATCTTGATGCCCTGGTTGAAAAGATAAGGGAAGCGATAATCAGAGATTTGAGAAAGGAATTCGGGGAATACAAGGCTGAAGTCAGGCAGTTTGGTGGCTTTAAAATTGCAATAGAAACGATAAGCAGGAGAATAGATTCTTTAGAATGGAGAATGGATTCGCTGGAAAAGAGAATGGATTCTCTTGAACGGAGAATTCTGAGGGTTGAGGAAAAGCTCGATGAAATGAATAAAAGAATTAATGCAATCAACGCGGAAT
>CAYXCK010000095.1:0-4271 GCA_964463575.1 uncultured archaeon | reverse complement strand
GCTGTGGGCAGAGAGTAAGCAATAAATTAAAGAAATTTAAGCAAAAAGCAAAACTTCAAAAGGTTTAACTTTGGCCAATACCTAATCTAAGATTGTGAACTCCGAAACTAAAGAAATCGTGGCAAAAATCGGTGGAATGAGCTGCGCAATGTGTGCGAAGACGGTTGAAGAAACCCTCAAAAGATTGCCCGGTATTTATGATGCATCTGTCAACTTCGCAACGGAAAAGGCCAAAATAATATATGATCCCTCGAAGATCCAACTTGAGAGAATCCGGGAAGAAATTGAGCGAATTGGATATCAATTTCTCGTTGAGGGATTTGGTGAAGAAAAGGGGCTTAAAAGTGCTAAGAGAAATCTCGTACTCGGTTGGGTTTCGGGAATCTTTCTTTTTTTCCTGAAGGAGGTAATTCCTCTTGAAATCCAATTTCTGATCGCAAGCTTTGCCATATCTTTTGCCGGAGCTGGGATCTTTAGAAAGGCTTTTGGTGCAATTAAAAATAGAACTCTAACTATGGAAGTCATGTATGCTATCGGAATCGGCTCGGCATATCTCTCAAGCATAATGGCGACGATTGGCTTTATTCCAGAGGATTTCAATTTCTTTCCTGAAAGCGTTGTGCTGATGAGCTTTCTTCTTCTCGGCAAGTTTCTTGAGGAGAGAGCAAAGAGAAGAACCGGAGAAGCTATAAAAAAGCTTGTTGCGCTTCAAGCTAAAGAAGCAACCGTTTTAAGAGAAGGAAGAGAACTAAGAATTCCTTTAACTGAGTTAAGTGTTAGAGAAATTGTTCTGGTTAAACCCGGGGAGAGAATCCCCGTTGATGGGACGGTATTGGAAGGAGAGAGCTTTGTTGATGAATCCATGATCACCGGAGAGTCAATTCCAGCTTTAAAGAAGCATGGAGACAAAGTCATCGGGGGTACGGTTAACCGAGACTCTGTGTTAAAGATTCGGGCTGAAAAGATTGGTAGGGATAGTCTCCTTTCACAGATCATTCGGGTCACAGAAATAGCCCAGAGTTCCAAACCGAACATTCAAAGGCTTGCAGATCGAGTTGTTGCCTTCTTCATACCCTGTGTGTTACTAATTGCTTTCATTTGCTCTCTTTACTGGTTCTTTGTCAATGGGCCGCTGTTCGCATTCATAACCATGTTAAGTGTTATGGTGATAGCCTGCCCATGCGCCTTTGGTCTAGCGACTCCTACTGCGATAACTGTCTCCATTGGAAAAGGTGCCGAAAATGGAATCCTGATCAAGAATGCAGAAGCGATCGAAGAAGCTGCAAGGAGCACCCTTATTCTTTTTGACAAAACGGGAACGATTACAAAAGGTAAACTTGACGTCGTGAAAATAGAAAGCTTTGGACTGCCCGAAAAGGATCTTTTAAGACTTGCAGCTTCAGCAGAAAGATTTTCTGAACACCCCGTGGCAAAGGCAATCGTGCAAAAAGCAAAAGAGGCTGGAATAGAGCTTTTAGAACCAGAAAGATTTAAAGCAATTCCGGGAAAGGGGATTTTAGCCAGAATTGATGGCAAGGAAGTTATTTTAGGAAATTCGGAGTTTTTAGGGGAAAAAGGATTGGAGGTAGAAGGAGAAGGGATTTTCTTAGCTGTCGATGGTAAACTGGTTGCAAGATTCTTCATTTCGGACACAATTAAGGAGAGCAGCAAAGAGGCTATTGGGCTACTGAGAGAGATGGGATTGAAAGTGGGAATTGTGACTGGCGACAAAAAGAGGGTTGCAGAAGAGATCGGAAAAACGTTAAACGTGGATTTTGTCGTCTCGGAGGTTCTTCCAACTAAAAAAGCTGAAGTTGTTCGTGATTTTCAAAATAGGAGAGAAGTTGTTATCTTTGTGGGGGATGGCATCAACGACGCCCCTGCACTTGCTCAGGCTAACGTTGGGATTGCAATTGGGAATGCAGAGGATATAGCGATAGAGAGCGGGAGCGTAGCTATGCTAAGAGACGATCCCATTGAAGTAGTAAGATTCCTGAGGCTTTGCAGAAAGACCGTCGCAAAAGTTAGGCAGAATTTATTCTGGGCCGTATTCTACAATGCAATTCTGATTCCATTTGCGGGTGGTCTTTCTTTCATACTTTTCAACATCCCGTTCCGTCCAGAATGGTCGGCAGGAGCGATGGCTCTGAGTAGCTTCAGTGTTGTCACAAATTCGCTTTTGCTGAAGAGAGCAGAGATTTAAAGATAAACGGCGATTTTTATAACTGAAACTCTCACCGTTTAGGTGGATTGGGAAAAAAATAAAGATGCATAATCCCCTGCTAAACAGAGGAAGCTCGTGCTTTGGCTAGGTAATTCACTTTCCCTTGAATTCGGGTTTTCTTCTCTGGAAGAAAGCAGTTATTCCCTCTACCACATCTTGGGTTGATAGAGCAAGCCCAAAAGCGAGAACTTCTATGATCCTTCCTATGTCAGTTGGAAGTTCGTAGCCGAAGTTTATGGCGTATTTCGCAGCTTTTAGACTTATAGGTGGCATTTCAGCAAGTTGTTTTGCTAGATTCATAACCTCTTCCTCGAACTTGTCCGCATCAACAGCTTTTGCAAGCCCTATTTTATCAGCTTCGTCGGCATCAATTCTCTTGGCTAGCATAATCATTTCTTTGGCCTTTGCGATTCCAACAATCTTTGGTAGTCTTTGCGTTCCACCCCAGCCGGGGATTAGCGCTAAGCTCAGTTCAGTTAACCCTATTTTTGCGCCCCTCTTTATTATCCTGAAGTCGCAAGCTAGGGCCAATTCGCAACCACCGCCAAATGCATAGCCATTTATCGCGGCAATGACTGGTTTTGGAAATCTTTCAAGTTGTGAAAATACTTCATTACCCTTCAAAGATATTTCAACCGCCTTGACTGGATTAAGTTCGGTAGCGGTTTGCAAATCGAAACCAGCTGAAAAAGCCCTGTCACCGGCCCCAGTTATTACCAAAACTCTTACTTCTTCATCTTTTTCAAGTTCCTTCAAAGCATTGGATATTTCATCAAGTGTCGCAAAATCGAGTGCGTTGAGTTTTTGGGGTCTATTTATTATCATTTTTGCTATTTTGCCCTCCTTTTGTATTTCTATGTTTTTGTATACAGGTTTCCTATAATCGTAAAAACCCTTTCCAGCTTTTACTCCTAATTTGCCTTCTGAAACCATTTTCTTGAGCAGGTCTTTTGGCTTAAGGATTTCGTATCCTTTTTCTTTGTATAGACTCTCGAGTTTTGATAGGATAACGTCCAAACCTATCTCATCTCCAAGCTCGCAGACACCTTTTGGCATATTTGTTCCGAGCTTCATGGCAGTATCGATTTCCTTCGCATCTGCAACGCCCAGTTCTATCAATTCAGCTGCGATGTTTACCATCGGAGCAATCAGACGAAGCTCATCATAGCCTTCAATCTTAGCTATTTTTGGTCTACCTGTACCCCAGTCATAGAATCCTCTTCCAGTTTTCATTCCAAGTTCTTTTCTTTCAAACTTGTCTTTTAGAATCTTGGGAACCGGTACAAGGCCCCATTGGTTTCCCGCAAAATATAGTATGTCTAAACCTACAAAGTCGGAGAGTTCTATTGGCCCCATTGGGAAGGAATACTTGGTAAGAAAGACTGTATCTATTTGTTCTGGTGTAGCAATTCCTTTATCTACGTCATCTATTGCTAGAGTTAAGTACGGTACGAGAATCCTGTTCACTATAAATCCGGCTACATCTTTCTTTACGACTACTGGAACCTTTCCAATACTCTTTACGAATTCAACGGCTTTTTTAATCGTTTCCTCGCTTGTTTTTTCACCCTTTATAACTTCGACGAGCTGCATTACGACCGGGGGATTAAAGAAGTGTAGACCAACGAATTTCTCTGGTCTGTCGGTGGAATTTCCGAGTTCTGTTATGCTCAATCCGGAGGTGTTACTCGCAAAGATGCACTCAGGCTTAGCATACTTTTGCACTTCTGCAAAAACCTGCTTTTTTAATTCCATTATTTCTGGTACGGCTTCAATTACGAGATCTGCATCTTTTACCGCTTCCTCAACTGATAAAGTGAACTTAATCCTATTCATTATCTCCTTTGCTTTTTCACTGCTCATTTTACCCTTTGAAACAGCCTTTGCCAAGCTTTTTTCAATTGCGTCTCTTGCCTTGTCTAGAAATTCCTGTTTTATATCTCTCACAGCCACTTCATAGCCAGCGGTAGCGCAAACTTGTGCTATTCCATGTCCCATCACGCCAGCACCAAGAATTGCAACCTTCATATTTTCACCAACCTCCTGA
>CAYXCK010000094.1:0-4307 GCA_964463575.1 uncultured archaeon | reverse complement strand
GCGTTGGGGTTTCCGAATAGTATGTCATTCAGGAAGAACCTTGCATGATGTCCCAGCACAAGATGGGCTCTGAGCCAAGCGATCATGCTTATAACAAACATGACTATTGCCGTTATCCACATCGCAGCTCTTGTTGCCCTCTTCCACCAGAGTCCAAAAATCAATCCGGGACCAAGGCTACAGATAACGACTATGAAAGCCCAACCGCTTAAGTCCAGAACAAGAGCCGGTGGTTGGATTGCGATGATGAAGCTTACAAGTAGGAATATGAAAGCTACAACTCTTCCATAAAATATTGGTCTCTCTTCGGCTCTCTTCGACTTCAGGAGTTTCACCATCCAGTCTCTAGCTATTATTGTGTTAACAACAACAGCCCATCCGGCGGCAGTTGACATTGCAATTGCAAGACCACCCGCGCAGAGGATGCCGAGTATAACTGGATTTCCAAGAGCTTCAACAGCTGCGATCATCGAATAATCTGTCACGGTTCCGATTCCATAGGTTTTCTGTATCGCTGCCAGAACCTGTGTTGCCGTCATGTTTCCGCCAGCGGCAACCGCGATTGGATGTGACTTTTCGATCATGTATTTGGCACTTATTCCTATGAGCTCCAAGGCAACGTAGAATGCTCCAGCTATCAAAGAACACCAGAAAATACTTCTTCTCGCGGTCTTTATATCCATCGTTGTGAAGAATCTAACTACAGTGTATGGCATCGTTGCGAAACCGTAGTGCCAAACGAAATACCAGCATATCACGGCAATCCAGGTAGAGCTAAAGAGGTGCGGAACGTCGGGAGCATCTGCCGGGGTATTCCAGATTTTTGGATACGACTGCTGGGCCGCATAATAAACCCCTTCAAAGCCTCCCAGTTGCCAGACGATTGCTGCTGCTGCTATAATTGCAGCCAAGCTCATCACAACTGCCTGCATTGCAGCGTTCCAGCTCGTTGCTATCATGCCACCGTAAACCACGTAGAACATCACGATAACCGTTCCGATTATCAATGCAATCAGGTATGGTATCTTCAGAATTGCAACCATGAACAGCGCCATGCCCACTAGAGACAGCGTGATGTACAATATGGATCCAACTATGACTATAATCCCGATCCACCATCTCAGCTTCTCATCACCAAAACGATCGGCGTAATAATCTGCGAAGCTCACTGGGGCATATTTTCTTAGAGCTGAAGCTGTTAAAAGAGTTGCAACTGGCATTCCGCATATTATCGCCACCATTGCCCACCAGAACGGATAACCAATCAAGAAGATATATGCCGGCAATCCAAGCATCGAAGCAGGACTGAGATACGTTGATTCCAATGCAAGCCCATTGACAACGCTGCCAATCCTTCTCCCAGCAACATAGTAATCCATTGCACTCTTCAGTCTAAGCCTAGAATAGTAACCTATCACGACAACTGCAATCAGATATATTGCAACTATCGCTATGACAACCGGATCTACGGATTCTGCCATTTTAGCTCACCTCCTTCTTCTCTGCTGCTTTTTTCGCTTCCGCTCTCTCTCTGAAGTAGAAATACATCCACGATGCGATTACCGGAACCAAGAACGTTCCCCAGATCGCAGTGTACCAGATCTGTGCAGCGGGAATTTTCTGGATCTTTACCGTTACCTCAAGTAGCCATCCAAGTACCGCAGTCCCGTACATCAGCAACAAACCCATCCAAAACACTTTTGGCGGCCATGGCATGTTATCACCACGGATCCTATAAATTATCACTATTTAAATTTTTCGATTTTAGCATTTGTTTAAAAACACAGAAAAATTTAACTTGCTTAAATCTAATTATAATCAATGTTACCACCCAAGGAGTTTATAAAGAAAATAAAACCTTTTGATCTCCTAAGCGAAGAAGAAGTTGACTTTCTCGTCTCCAAATTAGATGTTGAAGCTTTTGAAGAAGGTGAGATCATTTTCTCTGGAATTCCAAAAAAACTCTATATAGTCTTTTCTGGACACGTAGGACTTTACAAAAACGGAGAACTAATTGAAGAGTTTGGAAAAGGAGATATTTTTGGTTTAGGAATTTACGAGAATTCAAAAGCGGTGGCAAGCTCGGATACGATCTGTTTTACGATCAAAAGAGATTTCATTAACAGGATCGTCGCTGAAAATGCAAAATTCCGCGATTTCATTGAAAAGATTATGAAGAGAGACCTGAAGGGTTTAATTTGCCTTCTTGAGGGGAGAGGGCTAGACGATGCACTTTTGATGAAAGTTGCAGATTGCATAACTAAGAAACCAGTTTTTTGTGATGTATACACAACCGTAAGAGATGCCGCACTAAAAATGGAAATGAATGGGGTAGGTTCAATAGTGGTTGTAAAAAATGACATGACTCCAGTCGGTATTTTTACAAACCGGGATCTGAGAAAATTCGTGATACACGGAACGAGCAAGGAAGAAAAAGTTTCAGCTTACATGAGCAGCCCAGTGCTCAGCATTGAATTCGATCGACCCCTTTTTGAGGCTTACCAGATTTTGAATTCTAGGAGGATCAATCATCTCGTGGTAACGAGATACGGAAAGCTTTACGGTGTAATCTCAGTTAAGGACGTAATGTCCCAGTTTGAACCTTTTACTTCAGTTTCAATTCTTCACAGGAAGCTCGGAAAAGCTACGAATCTAGAAGAGATCAAGTCAATACACGACCGGATTGTGGAGAGCATAAAGAATTTGTCGATTCGTGGAATTGGATTTTATGAACTTTCTTCACTAATCTCAAGCTTCTACGATTTGCTAACGGAGAAAGTAATAGAGATTACAGAGAAAAGTTTTACAAAAGAATTTGGAGAACTTCGAGATTATGTTTGGATCAACATGGGGAGCTCTGCAAGAAAAGAACAAATTTTAGCAACGGATCAGGATAACATGATAATTCACAGTGGGAACGGTGAAGATCTAAGGGAATTCGCAAAAATTGTGAACAATAATTTAGAATTTGTGGGAATCCCGAAATGCAGCGGTGGTTACATGGCTATGAACTGGTGCATGAGCGTTGAAGAGTGGAAAAAGAAATTTGAGAATTGGATGACAAGCCTTAGCCCAGAAAATGTGAGATACTTGACTGTATTCCTCGATCTCAGAGCTATCCATGGTAAAAAAGATTTTTTAGATGAACTCATCGGTTTCATTCACGAAAAGGTGAATGCACAAGTTCTAAGATATCTTGCAAGCGATGCTGTTATGCTTGAGCCTCCAAAGCTCGGGGGGATCAGGGGGGTGGAGGAGTTTGATGTAAAGAAGTTTGGGATATACCCAATAGTTAACTGTACAAGGGTTCTTGCCTTGGAAAAAAAGATAATAAATATCACCAATACAAGAGAGAGGTTAATGAAGCTTGTTGAAATTGGATCGTTCAGCGAAAACATTTTGAAAAGTGTTCTCGACAGCTACGAATTCCTGCAAAATTTAAGATTGAAAAATCAGGTGGCAGGGAAAGGAAACATTCTGAATGTTAAGAACCTTAGCAGAATAAACCAGTTTGCATTAAAAGACACTCTCAGAATTGTACAAGACTTCGAAAAATTGGTTAAGGGTAAGTTTTTCGTGGAAGTGGGTTTATGAACGTCAGAGAAGCCAGATTTTCATCTTTAGATCTGGAAACAACAGGACTGAATCCTCAAAAGGATGAAATAATTGCTATTGGGATAGTTCCACTTGAAGGGCTAAAAATTCTGTCAAGCAATTCCTTCTATTCTTTAGTAAAACCTAAAAAAGTGAAAATAAAAACATTAAAAATCCACGGAATTAGCCAGGAAAAACTTGAAGAAGCTCCGCATTTTGACGAAATATATCCAAAAATTCGAAATATCCTAGAAGGTAGCATATTAGTCGGTTTCTGCGTCGAACTCGATTACAGCTTTTTGAAAAATGCTTCTAGGAATTTTAATGCGGAAAAAATCGACGTTGTTAAAGTTGACAGAGTTCTTAGTAGGTTTTTAGGTGAAAAGTATCTAGAATCACCTGATCTTGACTCTCTTGCAAAAAAGTACGGTTTAAAAACATCTTTTAGGCACAATGCGCTTGCAGATGCCTTTATGACGGCCCAAATCTTTCAAATTCAGCTTCTTAGGCTTCTAAAAGTGGGAATAAACACAGTTGAAAAACTTCTAAGTATTATAAATGAACCGGAGCAGCCTATATTGTGACAGCAGAGGAAAAGTATTAAAAAGCTCAACACAAATTTTCCTAGGGCTCGTGGTCTAGCGGTTATGACGTCGCCCTCACACGGCGGAGGTCGGGGGTTCGAATCCCCCCGAGCCCATAAAGAATTATAA
>CAYXCK010000093.1:0-4311 GCA_964463575.1 uncultured archaeon | reverse complement strand
AATGAATATTCAGCGGGCCAGATCTGAGAAATTCGATTGTATCATTTTTAAACTTTCTCCTGTAGTGATGAAAAGAGCTGTAGCCTTCGTCAGCGGCAAGGGAGGAACTGGAAAGAGCTTCGTAACCTGCAACACCGCGGTGATTCTCGCCGGAGCCGGTTTTAAAACGCTTGTGATCGATGCCGATACAACCATGGCAAGCGTTGAAATCATCTACGGCATAAATCCGAGGAAAACCCTTCAGGATATTATACTGGGAAATGCAAAGGCCGAAGAAGTCGTTCACGAGGGTCCGAACGGGGTATTAGTTGCCCCGGCAGGAGCAAGGCTTAAAAAGAGGCTCAGGGCGAGCGAGCTCGATGTTGCGGTAAATTCCGTAGTAAACGTCGTTTTTCCGGATTTTTTGCTTATAGACGCCGCTGCGGGATTGGATGCTGAAGTCGTCATGGCCGCGGAGATTGCCGGGAATTTTCTCATTGTTTGCAATCCCGAGATAACGAGCCTTGCGGATGCTTATAAGGTTAAGTCAGTTCTTGGCAGCAGAAGCAGGTTCATTGGAACCGTTCTAAACAGAATCGGGAGGGTGAGAATTCTGGGAGATAGAATTTCGAGGATTCTGGGACCGCTGATAGCTTCAATTCCCGAGGATCCGAGGGTTAAGGAAACGATAGACTGCGGGGTACCCTATGTGCTTACGCACAGGGAAAGCATAGTGACAAAACAGCTTTTCAAGGTTGCCAGCGCGATTGCCGGTGTTGAGCTTTATCCGGAGAAGGAAAAAGGCCTTCTGGGTTTCCTTAGAAGAAAGGGATGAGGATCCCTCCTCCTTTAACCAGGTTTTTCGGAAAATCGGGGCTGGAGATTGCCAGAAAAATCAGGAAGAATGTCTGTTTTCTGACTTCCCGCGGCTGGATTGCGCTGGAAGATGGCCTAGTTCTGGCCGCATTTTATGAAGATGATTTCGGATCTATTTTCGGATTTGAAGCATTTTCTAGGAT
Source organism: uncultured archaeon (assembly GCA_964463575.1). Taxonomy (GTDB): domain Archaea; phylum Halobacteriota; class Archaeoglobi; order Archaeoglobales; family Archaeoglobaceae; genus WYZ-LMO2. The sequence continues at coordinate 3,313 of CAYXCK010000093.1, read as the reverse complement.
TTTTGAGAATAAAGAAGTTGCAAGTGTTTTTGAATATGATAAAGAATTGCTCGAAAAACTTCTCCAGATATATCCGGAGCTCGCGGTTAACAGGGATCTCGAAAGTCTGCTGCTCGAACTCCGGACGCTCGAGATAATGGACTCACTTTCCGGAATCGGGCTGAAAAGTCTTGAGGAGCTCGAAATTTCAGCTGAATGCAAGGGAGATGAGAAAAATGTCAGCGATTCTGGCGGAGGAGAATGCGTTGATAGCCTGGCAAGTTACCTTTCATCGCTCTGCAATTTTACCGGCGTTGTTGAGGCCATTGATGGCAGCACCACTTTTTACTTCTGGCTGAAAAATGGGGAGATAGTTGCTGCACAGATAAGTGATGGCTCCTTCAGAATTTCCGGTATTTCGGCGCTCTATCTCTGCAACATCCCCGCGAAGGTTGCTAAAAAGCCTTGGTCTGATCCTCCGGATGAGGCGAAATGCGTTGAAAGCGAGACCGAGCTTAAAGTCCTTCTTGCGAGTATAGAAAGGGATTTTGAAGAAAAGAACGATCTTTGAAATGCCGAAATCATTTTAAATGCTTTTGCCTAATAATTCCATGAGACCGTTAATCCCGCTGATCTTGCTTCTGGCAATTTTTCTTGCATTTGCCTCTCTCCTCCACCTCAATCGGATATCCCAGACCGGAATTGAGGCTGTGAATTATGCTAATTTCTCCTCCCCGGATGATTTCAGGGAGTATGTTGGCAGATCTGGGTACATTTATCCGGCTTATTACTATGTTGAGAGGGAAATTCCGGTTTCTTTGGGGCCTTCGATACCTTTCGGATTTGCGGAGAAAGGAGCTGAGGCTGATAGATTCTCCCAGACAAACGTTCAGGTTCAGGGAATAGATGAGCCGGATATAGTGAAGACGGATGGAAAGAACATCTACATCTCCCGCACAAGGATTCCATCCATCGTTAAAATTCCTTATCCCGTGCAAAAAACAGCAGTAATCAAAGCCTATCCTCCCGGTGAACTAAAAAAGATCGGCGAGCTCAATGCAAGCGGGGATCTTCTGGTGTACAGGGAAACTGTTTTGATCCTCTCCGGAAGCTCTATAAGGGCCTTCAGCCTCAGAGATTTCGGCGAGAAATACAGAATAGAGCTCAACGGTACAATTGTGACTGCAAGGCTTTACAAGGGGGAGATTTTCCTGATCCTCTCCCAGCACTCCAAAATATGCCCGGTGATTCCGATGAGGATAAACGGGGAGCCTTATATCGTTGAATGCACTGGGATCTACCATCCAATAAAGCCGGTGCCGGTTGAGGCAATCTATACAGTTTTAAAGCTGGATCCGGAGAATGGAAAGGTTAAGGGAAGCATTTCTTTTGTCGGAAATTATGCATCAGTTGTTTACATGTCAAAGAATTCGGTTTACATTGCCTATTATCTTCCGATGGATTATGTAAGGATAATGCTCAACTTTTCGTCGGAAAACAGGGATATATTCCCTGAATGGTTTATTCAGAGGCTTCAAAAGCTTGAGGGATACGAGCTAAGCGAAAGGGCAAAGCAGGTGGAAATCTTCGCGCTCATAGAAAGAATAAAGATGGGGATGAAGCCGGAAGAAAGAATAGTTTTTGATAACGAGTTGAGAAACAGGTTTGAGAAGTACGTTGAAAGGCATGCGAGGGAGATAGAAAGAACCGCTGTCTGGAAAATATCTCTGGAGATGAAAATAGTTGCAAACGGCGAATTTCCCGGAAGGCTGCTGAACCAGTTTTCTATGGACGAGTACAGCGATTATCTCAGGGTTGCGACAACCCTGGGAAGGGCTAATGCCGTTTACGTTCTAAACAAAGACCTGAAAATCGTCGGTTCTCTTGAGGGCTTTGGCGAGACTGAAAGGATTTATGCGGTCCGCTTCATGGCCGAAAAGGGCTATGTTGTTACATTCAGGGAAACCGATCCTTTCTTTGTAATCGATCTTTCAAATCCCGAAAATCCGAAAATGGCCGGGGAGCTCAAGATACCGGGCTTTTCTTCATACCTGCATCCTCTGAAGGAAAACCTGATTCTTGGCATTGGGAAGGAGGGGAGCTATGTCAAGCTTTCCCTGTTCGATGTCAGCGATCCAAAAAATCCCGTCGAGATCGACAAATATATACTCAAGGAGTACTGGAGCGAAGTTATAAGCAACCACAGGGCTTTTCTTGCGGATGAAAAGTATGAGATATTCTTCATTCCGGCAAGCTCCGGATACGTTTTCTCGTACAGGGAGGGTTTGAAACTCATAAAGGCAACCGAAACCGGATTCAGGGCGGTTTTCATAGATGACTGTCTCTACATAATAGGATCGAAAATCGTTGTGTTCGATGAAAGGAGCTGGGAAAAGGTTGCGGAACTCGAGCTCTGATCTATTTTATCGATTTTTTGAATTTATCGTAGATTCTCTTGTACATGTACATTGCCGCGAATACTGTTGCAAATACCACGAGAACGAAAACAAGAACGAAATAGCCCATCAGCTTTGGAATTTCCGGGTTCAGTGCGCTTTCGAATGCAAAGCAGACGAGAAAAAGAATTCCTAGGCCCAGAACAAAACCGACGAGCAGAATAACCTCGAATATTTCGTTGATCGCGGCATAAATCTTCTCCTTGGGCAGATTCCTCAGCAGCAGCATGAAGGCTGGAAGGTTTATTAGGTAGGGGTACCTTTCTATGAGCCTGAACCTGAGCAGGGAGAGGAGGATTATTATTGAGGGCGCAGCAATCGAGGCTAGGGAAACAGTTGCGATGAAGGTGAATTTGTCTCCATAGGAGGTTGGGTTTCCTGCAAAATCGTAATGAGTTGGTACGGATTCCGGAAGGATCGAGTAGAAAATCGCGGCAACGAGCATGATTGCAATCAAGGTGACAAAATTCAGCAGTAGGAGGATTTTTCCCTTTGTTGAGAAATTCCTGATTTCTGACATGAGTCCACATTGTTAGCGGTGTTTTTAGAATTTTGGTCAGTTTTAAATCAATATTAATTAAAACAAAAAAACAAAAAATTTATAAAGTATTGAAATTGATAATTTTCATGGCTGAGGAAACTTGGATTGAGCGGTTTGGTAGGAGGGTCTCTAGTAGCGTTGAGAGATGGATGCCAGATCCGCTGATCTTCGCTCTGATACTGTCGATAATTACAATATTAATGGCCCTCTTCATAATGCAGCCATATACCAAGATGGGGCCCTCCGAAACTCTAAAGTGGCTTTTCATGGATGCCTGGTACAAGGGTTTCTGGGAACTGTTAGCTTTTGCCATGCAGATGTGTTTGATTCTAGTTAC
>CAYXCK010000092.1:0-4312 GCA_964463575.1 uncultured archaeon | reverse complement strand
ACCATAACACCCCTCTCTCCTGGACCAAGAGGCTCTTTTGTTTTGGGATCAAGAACTTCTATTAGGTAATGATCTTCGACGAAATGAAGCCCAGCTTTTTCCTTGCACTCAGCAGCAAATATGGGGCCTATTTCAGCGAGTCCGTATATATCGTATGCATCTATTCCAAGCCCCTCTTCAAGCCTTTTTCTTGTTGCAGGATTTTCAGTTCCACCTTCGCCGCCAAAAGAACCTATCCTAAGAGCGAGAGTTTCGGGATTCACACCCTTCTCTCTAAGCTTTTCAGCTATGTAAAGCCCAAAGGATGGTGTTGCCATTATAACAGTCGAACCAGCGTTCTGCATGAAATAGACCTGTCTTTCAGATGATGTTGCACCAATGGGTATAACAAATGCTCCAATTTTCTCGCAACCATAGTGAACGGCCAATCCAGCAACCCATAAACCGTAGCTGAATGCATTCTGGACAATATCACCTTTCCTCACACCAAAGCCCCACATTAGCCTTGCCGTGTGATCTGCTATGATTTCAGTATCTTTGTACGTCCAGATCGTGTTTACGGGTATTCTGTAGTTCCAGTCGATGGGTGTAGCTCTTTCCAGTCAGATCTTGGAGCAACGGCATATCTGCCAACCGGCGGATGTTGGCTCTGTTCTTTCCTTAAATCCGCCTTCGTTATTATTGGAAGTTTGGTAATATCTTCTAGTTTCTTTATGTCATCTGGATTTACTCCAGCCTCTTTGAACCTCTCCCTGTAGACTTCAGAGTACTTGTAAACTCTTTCAACTTGCCATTTTAGTTTTTTGAGCTGCAATTTCTCTAAATCATCTCTATTCATCTTTTCAATTTCCGGATCCCAAAATTCTCTCTCCATACACAATACCTCACCTTCAAAAAGCCAGAAATGCCTCCAACTTTTCACGGGATAGCTCGGATAACCTTCCACTTAGCTTGATCTCCCCTTTATCTATTACATACACCTTCTCAGCAATTTTTTCAACAAAAGGCAGATTTTGATCTGCAACCAGCACAGAAACGCCATTTTTCCGTATCTCAATGATCGTCTCAGCAATTGCATGAACGATGGATGGAGCTAAACCTTCTGAAGGTTCGTCGATCATCAGCATATCTGGATTTAGAAGACCTCTGGCTATACCCAGCATTCTCCTCTCTCCACCGCTCAGCGTACCGGCACGTCTGTTTGTCATGTACTTTAGATTTGGGAAGAGCCCAAATATCTTCTCTAAATTGAAAATTCCATCTGATCTGGATTGCTTGATTGACAGCTTTAGATTCTCATACACTGTTAAATTCGGGAAGATACCGCCGTGATCGGGAACAAATCCTATACCAAGCTTTGCTCTCTTGTATGGTGGTAGCTTTAAAATATACTCTCCTTTAAATAAAATTTTACCTGTTATTTTTGAAACGAGACCCATTATCGTTCGCAGTGTGGTCGTTTTACCGACACCATTTCTTCCGAGCAGTACAACGACTTCTCCCTTATCCACTTCCAGCGATACGTCAAATAGTATTTGACTTTTGCCGTAGAAGGAGTCAACATTTTGAAGCTCCAAGATTTTCATACCTCACACCTTTCAAGTATACTTCTTTTACAGTTTCATTTTTTCTTATCTCCTCAGGTGTGCCGTCTGCGATTATTTTACCCCTATTCATTACAACTATCCTCTCTGCTAACCTGAATACTACATCCATGTCGTGCTCAATGATTATTACTGTTAACTTTTCCTTTTTCTGGAGTTCCATTATTAGATTGATTATCTGCGTTCGTTCTGCTGGATTGACACCACTCATGGGTTCATCCAAGAACAGAATCTTTGGCTTCGTCGAAATAGCCATAGTTATCTCAAGAATCTTTTGATCACCATGGGAAAGTTCTGAGGCAAGTACATCTCTTTTTTCCTTTAGTCCAAAGGTCTCTAACAATCTATCCAGTTCTTCGTCTGAAGGGGCGTTGCAATATCGTTTGGCAGCAATCCGTATTTTTGCATTAGAAGCTCGGATGCTCTATATTGGAAATGAAAAATTTCCGGCTTTGGCTGTGGAGAGCGTCAAAATTCCTGTAGATCTTGTTTAGCAAATCCTCGACTTGGCCCAATCCTTTATCTGCAGAAATCAAAAAACTTTGCTGAAAAGAATCTGTTTCGGAATATCACATGGAGTTCTGGGGATTGCTATTTTGTCTAAAACAATGGCTGTTGATTTAAAACTTAGCGACTTTGCTTTAAGATTTTTCAAGGCATGCTATATACGAACTGATTGGAGCGCTTTTCCTCGGATTTCTTTTAAAAATTATACCGCTGCGGAGAGTTTTACATCGTTAAAGAACGTGAAGCTTGTGTTCAGTGATTTTCCTGTTTAGGGTGAAAAATTCTATAAAGCCACTCAAAATTCAGAATAAAAATCTGGTGTTACCCAAAATTCGGAATGAAGCCAGCAATTGTCTCAGCAAGCGATAAAATTTCAGAAAATTATTGTAAAGAATTTTATTCTATGCTTCCTCTTTTTGCAATTCAGAGCAGCGGGATTTTTATTCTTTGCTTTTCCCCGATTCTTAATGCTTTAAATTTTAAAAGAAGATGTAAAGGACTGGAAAAGAGAAAAAGAGATGAAAGAAAAAAATGGTGAGGCTTTATATACTACTTTCATCTTTTGGGGTTTGCAGGGGTATATAAATAAAAGAAGACTTTAGAAAGCTTTAAATTCAAAAAGGGGTAAAAATTACCGAAGGTTGAAATCAGACCAAAATGGGATTGAAAGCAATGTTCTTTGCAAAGTTCCTTCCATCGACTTAACAACAATCTCGATCTCTCTCCTCAACTTTCTAACATTTTCGAAGAACTTGCATCAAAAATACTCAGATTTATATTGAGAGTTTGAGTCGAACCTCTCAAGCCTCACCCTGATATTTTTTAGTTCAACGAGCTCCATCAGTGAGGGGTTTCCTCGACGATTTTCATCAGCTTTCTGGCAAACAGTCATATATAGTAAGAAGGTTACTAATTAACATGGCATTACCACGGCTGGCAGAATCTACCAAGATCTACGATGTTATTGAAGCCGTAAATGAAAAAGCTCTTTCTGAAAAGCAGGGCGGCGGGAGACCCCCTTTCTGGGAAATGGTCTTCTGGTGGACAAGAAAACCACTGGTTGGGGTGAGGGCTACAATCATAGCATCCATGTTACCAGACACCGTTGATCCCTACGATTTTCTTAGGATGATAGGCAAAGCCAAGGGTTATAAGCTCGAAGGTGCGCCGCACAGGCTGCCGCCAAACATTCCTGAAAAGTACGAGAGCTATTTTGAGAATAAAAAACTGCTCGATCCTTTTGCAGGTTTTGGTTCCATACCTCTGGAAGCGCTGAGACATGGAATGGATGTCACAGCTGTAGAGTTGTTGCCCACAGCCTATATCTTTCTCAAAGCCGTGCTCGAATATCCGGCTAAGTATGGGAAGAAAGAAATCGCAGTCAGTGAGCTTGTCCATGATGTGGAAAGATGGGGTAATTGGATTATCGAAAGACTGAGGGAGGATAAGGACATCCGGGAGCTCTACGATGATGACGTTGCCGTTTATATTGGCTCTTGGGAGGTAAGATGTCCCCACTGCAGTAAGTGGACGCCAATGATTGGAAACTGGTGGCTTGCAAGAGTTAAGGATGGTAGCGGGAAATATAAGAGACTCGCATTCTTCAAACCCGTTAAAAATGGCGATAGGATTGACATGGAAATCGTGGATCTGAACAAACTGCATGGAAATGTCGGTAAAGCAGCTGTAGATGCGAGGAGGGGCATTATTGAGATAGGTGATGTGAAATATGAAGTTCCAAAAGCTAACGTCTATGCAAAAGGCAGCAAAGCGTGGTGTCTGCACTGCGGAATGGAGATACGTTTTGTAGATGAGAGGGGCAACCACTATTCAGAGAGTAAAGGCAAAGATGTGGAGTGGTACGTGAAGTGGGCTCTTAAGAAGTACAATGAGGGTGATGAAAGGTTTGCGAGGCAGAGGTTGTTTGTGAAGGTGAAATCTGTTAATGGTAATCTTTTTTTCGAGCCTGCAACGCAGAAAGACAACGAGAAGCTTGAAAGAGCGAAGGAGAATCTGAAGAAGATTTGGGGAGATCCGGATATACCAACAGAGCCGATACCGAAATATGAAGGCAGAAACATGTGGGTCATCGTATATGGTTTTGATAGATTTTACAAGCTCTTCAACTCGCGCCAGCTCCTCACCCTGGTAAAGCTTGTCAAGCTAATCAGGGAAGCGGGAAAGAGAGTCGAGCAGGAAAA
>CAYXCK010000091.1:0-4313 GCA_964463575.1 uncultured archaeon | reverse complement strand
TTGTAACTCAAACTATCTAGTTAGTAGGCGGAAAAACTTATAAATCTGCAAAACTAGGGGGCCTCAATGGAGATCGCAGAAATGTTCATCGGGACTCAAGAAATTATTCTAATCGCTTTAATAGTCCTCATTTTGTTTGGTGCAAGCAAGATTCCAGAAGTTGCAAAAAGTCTGGGAAGAGGTGTTGCTGAGTTCAAGAAAGCTCAAAAAGAAGCCGAGATGGAACTAAAAGAGCTGGAGAAAAAAATGGAAATATCAAAAGAGGAGAGAAGGGCAAAGCTTGAAAAGATCGCTAGAGATCTCGGGATAAATCCAGAAGGCAAGAGCGACGAGGCTTTACTTGAGGAAATAGAGAGAGCTTTGCCGAGAGTGGAAAAGTCAAAGCCCTGATTTTATGAATTTAAGGAGTGCGATAAAGGAAATAAATCCCATAATCCTTGATGTCAACCTCGAGCACGACAAAGTCGTTGACTTTCTAAAAGATCGGGGATTACTTAATACCCCCCTGATTCTGACAGTTGAGGGAAAGAAAGTTGCGATGAACTTTTTGAGCTCAAGAGAAATTTTAGCAAGATTCTTAAATGCAGATCCAAAAAAAATAGCTGTTGAGCTCGCCAAAATCTATGAAAAGCCGAAAAAGCTTGATTTTAGAAATTTCGAAGAGCTAGAGCTCAAAAAGTTGCCCAAAAATCTTTATGAATTACCTATACTTAAGTTCTTCCCAAAAACCGCAAGATACATAACGGCTGGAATAGTGATTGCAAAGCGAGAACATTACAACGCAAGCTTTCACAGAATGATGCTCATAGATGAGAGGAGGCTGGCTGTTCGTCTTGTTGCTCCTAGGCATACGTATTTGATGTGGAAAGATGCTGTTGAGAATGGAGAAGAACTAAGAGTTGCTGTATGTATTGGAGTCCATCCACTTTTCATGCTTTCAGCAGCTACAAGGGTACCGCCAGGCGAAGAATTCAGCTACGCTTCAAAACTAATGAATGGACTAACGGTTTACAAAAAAGATGAACTGATAATCCCAGACTCAGAAATTGTTTTATTCGGAAGATTAACCGCTGAAACGACTGCCGAAGGACCTTTTGTCGATTTAACTGGTACATATGATGATGTAAGAAATGAGCCGATTCTGGAAGTAGATGAGATCTTCGCCAAACAGAATTACATATATTATACCATTATTCCTAGTGGGATGGAACACCGAATTCTCATGGGTATACCCTATGAACCGGTAATTTACAGATTCGTGTCAAACGTCTGCAAAGTTAAAAACGTTGCAACGACAACTGGAAGTCGAAACTACTTCCATGCAATAGTCCAAATAGAGAAAAGAACCGAAGGAGATGCTAAAAATGCTATTCTTGCGGCTCTAGCTGCAAATCCAAGCTTAAAAGGGGTTATAATCGTAGATGAAGATATAGACATATTCAATTATGAAGACATAGACTACGCAATTGCGACTAGATTCCAAGCCGATAGAGGTTTTGTAATAATAACCGGTGCGAGGGGAAGCAGTTTAGACCCTTCATCCGGTGAAACGACTGCAAAATGGGGTATAGATGCCACAAAGCCATTAAAAAATGCTGAGCAGTTCGAGAGAGTAATATGATCATCTTAAGTATAGTCGGAAAATCAGGATCGGGGAAAACGAGTCTAATAGAAAAGTTAGTTCCGGAGCTTATGAAAAATGGTCTTAGAGTCGCTGTGATAAAGCATGCACATAGAGATTTCGACTTTGAAGAGAAAGATTCTACAAGAATTTTCAAAACAGGAGCAGATGTTGCATTAGTTTCAGACAAAAAGTTTGCAATAATACGAAAAGGTGAATTAAAAGAAGTTATAAACTTTTTCAAAGACTACGATATAATCCTCACCGAAGGCTTTTCAAAGGAAAGTTATCCGAAAATCGCTTTAGATGATGGTATATACGAGAATGTTGTCTTCAGATATAACGGAGACTTTGTCTCCCTAGTCAACTTCATTCTCTCTATTTTTACTTCTAAAGAGGGAAAAAGTTTATTTGAAATCATGCAAAGATAGAACAAATGAGCGAGAAAGAAGTTGAACTAAAGTATGTCATACTCCGGCCACTGGGATATCCTCTAAAAGCAAGTTTCGTTGAATACCCGAAAGTAGATAACCCGAAAGTCTTCAATGTCTATGCTAGAGAACAATGGAGAGGTGAAATAGTCTATAAGGGAAAATTGATCTTCGACATGAAAATGTTTCCCGACTTTGCCTTTGAAGTTGTCGAGGCTGTCCCACCCTCCGGGTACATCTCCGATTCCACTAAAATAATAGTCGAGTCCGAAAGCAGGGTTATCGAAACAGAGATAGTCAAAAATGTGAGACTCGAAGACGTTGTAGGGCAGGAAGAAGCGAAGAAAAAAGCTAAAGTAATCCTCGAATACTTAAGAAATCCGAAAAAGTTCGGTAAATGGGCTCCGAGAAATATATTGTTCTATGGACCACCCGGAACGGGAAAAACGATGATGGCCAAGGCACTGGCAAATGAAGCAAATGCGCCATTTATCTCGGTAAAATCGACCAAGCTAATAGGAGAGCATGTAGGGGACGGTGCTAGAAAAGTTCACGAGTTGTATGACAGAGCGAGAGAATTTGCCCCATGTATAGTCTTTATTGATGAATTTGACGCAATTGCTTTAGATAGAAGCTATCAAGATTTAAGAGGAGACGTTTCTGAGATTGTCAACGCCCTCCTGACTGAACTCGACGGAATTCAGAATAATGAAGGTGTTTGCACAATTGTTGCGACAAACAGAGTGGAATTCATAGATCTATCAATAAGAAGTAGGTTTGAGGAAGAGATAGAGTTCAAACTTCCGACTTATGAGGACAGACTGGAAATATTGAGAAGAAGCGCAAAAGAGTTACCACTAAAAGTCTCTGCAAGACTAGAAACGATTGCTGAGCTATCAGAGGGTTTAAGTGGCAGAGATTTAGTTGAAAAGATTATAAAAGCTACACTACATAGAGTAATAGTGGAAGGAAAAGAAATAATCGAAACAGAAGACTTTCTAAACTCGTTGGAAAAATTAAAAATAACTTCTAAACAACCGCCAAAGCATATGTTTGTCTAAAAAACTGATTTCCACATACATTAAAGGTTCTTAGGAGCTTGAATTTTCCAGAAAATTTTTCCAATGCAGTCGACTTCAAAATCATCGCAAAATACCCGCAATTAAGATTCCAAGGAATATTGAACCAAGCTTAATGCTGGCAAGCTTGTACATTTCTCTGGCCTTCGATCTTTCTGGTCTCAAAGCAAAAACTATAACTTTCAACAAAAAGTATAAGGTTATCGGCATCGAAATCAGGAAAAAGATCGGGTGCATTGGAAAAACTAGATATAGTGCAATCAGAACCCAAATCATCAAAAAAGTAGATAAAGATATTACTTTTGCAGTTTTTTGAATTCCAAATACCAAGGGAAAAGTCGGAATGTTTGCCTTTCTGTAATCTTCCTCAAAGTGAATCGCAATAAACCATATATGAGACGGGATCCACAACAAAACGATCGAAGCTATTAGGAAACCTGGAATCGTAAAGCCCTGAACAGCTACCCATCCAGCTAAGGCTGGCATAGCGCCAGCTAAGCCACCAACGATTATAGAGTAAGGACTTTTTCGCTTCAGCATCACGGTATAAACGATTATATCAAAAAATAAACCCAAAAAAAGAACTACTGCAAATTCGATCTTTGTGAGAAGCGCCAAAAAGACTCCGATGGAAAAAAGAGTAGTTCCATAAATAAAACAGATCTTCGGACTTAGCTCCCCAGACGGGAGCGGTCTTTTTCTAGTCCTCATCATCATAGCGTCTATGTCTCTATCGAGCCACATGTTCAGGGCTGTAGTACCTGCAATTGTGAAGAACGTTGCAACTGCTGGTGCAATTTCTCTTCCACCAGCAACCAAAAAAGATATAAGGAATGTGATCATAAGTAAAAGAGTTTGTTTGGGTTTTATCAGTTCAGCAAAGCTCATGAGCTTCATGAAAAAACGTAGGCTGCGGTTTTTAAAAACATTCTAAAATGACAAATTATTTATTGAGCAAGTCTAGTTTGAATTATGAAGTTTGGAAATCTGATTTCTCCGCCAGTTTCTTCCGTCGATAGAACATTGAAATAGCCTTGCAAAGCGAAGAGCTTGGTTTTCATTCTCTAGTCTTCTTCCCAGATCATACTCTTATGGTCCCACCAAGATTAACACCTAATGCTCGCCCTTATGACTTTGATCGCTGCAAAAACACAAAGAGTAATGCTAGGAACTGGTGTTACA
>CAYXCK010000090.1:0-4386 GCA_964463575.1 uncultured archaeon | reverse complement strand
CAAAAAAGCAAAAATTCCTGCAAGGATTGAGATAAGCTGCAGGAGCAGAAATATCAAAATTTCACCTCCTTGGGCTGGATTAAATCTAGGATTATGAGAAGAACTATCGAGACCACAGGGACTAGGAGGTATACGAAAAGTTCTATGAAATGCCTTCCAAATAAGGAGCTGCCGAACATCAGGAAGTTGCTCAGAGTTTCGACAATGGGAAAGAAAACTATCAGTAGAATTGGGGCGAAAAGGCATACTATTACGTAAAATTCGGCAAAAATGCTGAGATTGGATATTTTTCTCTGAAAGGATCTCCTCTGCTCTTCTAAAAGTTCAACAGATGCATCCATCAATACTTTTTTCAAATCGCTTCCCGCAAGAATTGATGAAACCATGCTCTGGAGGATATTCTGAAGTTTCTTCGATGGAGTTCTCTGCGATGCCCTGCTTAGGGCGGTGATCAGGTCTTTCCCGAAGACTTCTGTGTCTATGACTATCAGCTCAAATTCCCTTCTGAGCTCTTTTTCAAACGTTTCATCCGTGCTAAGCGATTTGAATGCTTCAATTGGAGTTACACCGACAGAAACAAGCGTTGAGAGATAGCTGAATGCGTATTGAAGCTCTGAATCTATTTTTTCCCTCCGGGAATATATCCTGTAATAGGGATACAGAAAGACGAGAAGAGATGTGAGGGGGATAATAAAAAACAAATGAAGCCCTGTAAGTACAAATAAAATCGCAGCGATTGCCAAAAGTATAACGAGCATGGAAAGAAAGATCGATAAAAGTAGCCCGGGAGTGTATTTTGAGTTTGCCTTTTCAAGTGCAATGCCAATAGATTCGAATCTACGCGAGAAGTCAATCTCTTTCCCGAATTTATTGTAAAAAAGCTTATGAAATCCGAGATTCATCGGAGATCACCTTCCAGAAATCCGTAAAATCGAGATTACGCGAAGCTAAGGAATTCAGAAGTTCTGCTCTTCGACGAATTTCCTTTTCCGGATCAAACTTCGAACTTTCGGAAGTCATCATAAGTTTTTTGCTTCCCCTGTATTCGAAAGATTTGCCGTTCCATATAAAAACGTCTTTCAGCAGTATTTCCTCTCCTTCGCTGATCACTTCCCAGATTCCAGAAGTCTTTCTCTTCGTCCCCTCCTCATCTTTTTGAATCGTCTGCATGCAGATACAGTCCAGAAGAGATATCATTATTTTTGGAACACTCATCGGCGGAGATACCAGCCTCTCAATCACTGCCTTGGGAGATTTGGCGTGTATGGTTCCGAGGGCAAGATGCCCAGTTGACATAGCCTGAAAAAGCGTTTGGGCTTCTTCTCCTCTTATTTCCCCGATTATGATGTAGTCTGGTCTCTGCCTCAGCGATACTTTGAGCAAATCGAACATCGTTATGCTTTTTCCCTCCCCGAAAAATCCCATTCTCGTAACAAGCGGAATCCAGTTCTCGTGCGGGAGTCTGATCTCTGGTGTATCCTCAATTGAAACTATTTTCATATGCTTCGGAATGAAAAGCGAGAAGGCATTTACTAGGGTTGTTTTCCCGGTTGCAACCTCTCCTGAGACGAGAATCGAGGCCTTTCTTTCGATCATCATCCATAAATACGCCAGCATTTCGGCGGATATAGAGCCAGATCTTATGAGGTCCAGAGGTGTAAGAACTCTCTGCTTGAACTTCCTTATCGTGAAAGTTGAACCCCTGGTGGAAACCTCGTTCTGAAATGTTATGTTCGCCCTGCTCCCGTTGGGCAGAGAGGCGTCGACTACTGGCTCGGCAATCGAAATATGCTTTCCGCAGCGCTGTGCAAGATTGGAGACAAATGAATCAAGTTCATCCTTTCCAAAAATTATGTTGGTTCTCAAAAATCCATGGAGCTGGTGGTAGACATACACGGGCAAATTTGCTCCGCTGCAGCTGATGTCCTCGATCATGGGATCTCTCATCGGAGCATCGACTTTTCCGTATCCCAAGAAATCCCTGAGCAGGTAATAACTCAGCTTCCGACGTCTCTTTTCAGGTATGGAATACGTCTCGAAAAAGGTGTTTAAAGCCTGATCAAACGCCTCCTTCAGCCCCTTTGAATTGAGCGTCATGTTTCTTGGAATCAGATGTCTGGCTATCGAAAGAATTTTTATGTCATCCTCATTCAGGGGTGGCTCTATGACCTCGTATGTCCTTGAGGCCGTATCTATTCTAACATAGGCGTAATCGTTTACAGGATAAACTGAGCTCGAATTTGTGCTGACAGCATTTCTGAATTCTTCCTCCCAGTTATCGTCTTTCAATTCCTCTTTTTTTCCAATTTTGAAGAACCTAAGAATTCCACTCTTCTTCATAGATAAAAACTTCCTCGATTTCTTTTACGATCCTCTCAACTTCCCAGAAATTCTGCTTAGAAAAGCCGTAGTCAAAAGAAGCGTTTCCAGATATCAGAAAGGTCATCTCCTTGTTTCTGTGACTGCTGGAGAATACAAGCATACCGTAGAAGCTTGGGGGCCATCCGTCTGTATCAATCGAGTATTCGAAGTTGCCTTCATTCGAACCGATTTCTTCAAACCACCTCGACAAAGCCCTGATAGCATCCAGACCGACTGCCTTTTCTATTTTTTCTCTCTCCAGAATTGCGACATACCTGATTTCGCTGCTATTTCCCGCGTTAATCCTCAGCCGCATATTTTCTCCGCAGCGCACTTTCTCAGATATTTCCGCGGAAAGGTTAAGCTGCGCATCCACCGTTCCGTTCTTTAATTCAAAGGCGCTTTTATTCTCCCAAAAGCGACGCTTTTCGATCTTGATCGAATGCCTTCCGGGCTCCGAGACTATGCTATGTAAGATCTTCGTAGCCTTTAGATTTAGGATAATCCCATGGTCTCCCTTTTCCAAGCTGATCTCGGGAACAATTTCGATGCATTTCGAAAAGTTGTGGGTGTAGCAGATGCTGTAAGCCTTTAATGCTTCCGAAATTCCGCAGTATTCCAGCAGAACGTCCCTTTCCCTGATCTCGACTCTTCCTTCACCCCAAAAGGAAAAGCTTCCATTTTCAAGATCAGAAAATTTTTGCAAAATTCCTTCAGCCCTTTCAGCCTCAATTATCATTCTTATGCTCTTCACACTTTCAACGGCAAAATCGACGGCCAAAGCTAAAGAGGTGAAGAAAAGTGCAGTTAGAAGAACTGCAGAAACGATGTTGCTGGCCATTATTTGATCACAAACCTTATGAGCTTCTGAGCTTCCGCACCCTCTTTGCTGTGGGCGTATACTCTGATCAGTATCTCGCTGGAATTCGTGGAGTTGATGAAAAGATAAGCTCTTGCCTCCCTGCTATCGCCCTTGTTAATCCGTCCAACGCTGTAAGTGGGATTGTGCAGAATCTCTCTATCAGATATGCTAAAATTCAGGCTGCATATCGTGCCATCTTTTCTGTAGAATGCTATTCCCGAGTTTTTCGGGCATTCAACCTCTCCAACCTTGTTGCCATTTATATCAAGCAGATCTCCGTTTTTTACTTGCAGTGCAATCCATTCTACGCTTCCTTTGAGTGCTTCCACGCTCATGATTCTCAGCTCTACTTTGTCGTAATCGCATACGCCAAGGTTTTCGAGCTCAAAGGCTATTTCTTGAATAAATATGCTGTCTGAAAAGTAGTAAACGGGAATAGCGTGAATAGACAGCTCATTCAAGTGCCTTAAACTGCTCTTCTTCAGATTTTCGCCAACTTCTGTTTGCGTGCTTGTCTGCAGATTTATGAACCAGAGATAGTAACCCGTAGCCGCTACCGTTGCTACGGCCACAAGAAGGACTGCGGATATAATTTGGGAGACACCTTTGGAGTTCATAAAAAATTAGAGTTTATTTCCAATCTGGATCGTCCAAGCGGAACTTTACCGGTAAGCTTCTCTGCACACCCTCGTTTGAGTATACTTCAAGCGTTATCTCCCACTCTGGAAGCGTTCCTGTTCTTTCTGCGAGATAGCCAAGGAGGATATAGACGTAGGTTTTCACACTTTCCCCTGCTTTTACAGTTCCAATCTTGTATACTGGATTGTGCAGATTCTCCTTGCAATACGCATAGGTCGGCCCGCCACTTTTTCCTGTGAAGAAGTTGTTGAATGTGGCCCACGCATACTTCTGATTGCAGTCACCGTTCTTGCATGCATACGGATATAGATTTGTCCCGTATTCATCCCTCAAAACAAGAGGACTCCAAGTATTACTTGCAAATATTGTGGTTCTCCGATTGACCCAGGCCTGGTAATCCGTGTAATTGAGTTTAATTGAATTAGTCAGATTCCCGGATGAATCGTACTTTAGCATAGTTTTATTTTCGTCGATTCCGTAACTCCCGGGCTCTCCCCAGTAGTACTTGTAGTAAAAACCGTTTG
>CAYXCK010000089.1:0-4434 GCA_964463575.1 uncultured archaeon | reverse complement strand
TTTTCTACGTAGCTTATAACAGCTCTATCTCGTCGTAGGACTTTTGAATTTCTCCCATAGGTTTTCTCAATACACAATTCTTAAATAAAATTTAAAACGTTAACTATAGTTTGTTATTTAGTGGGTGATTGATTGTCAAAAGAAATAGCTTTGGATAAAACTAAATTGGGCAAGTTTAACAGGACCACGGTTCCAGAAAGTGTTAGAAAGCTCCTTCAAGTTAAAGAGGGCGATTTTGTTGAGTGGATTTTTAATGATGGCAGAATTTTTGTCAAAAAAGCGTCTTGCGAGGGGAAGGATAAATGAGGGTCATGGATGTTGCAAAGCTAAGCGAAGAGGTTGTTCGTTCAGAAGGGCGTATTGAGGGTTGGGATTCTTTAAGGGGGATATTTGAAGGCGGGAAGGAAAGCGATCCAAATTATGTTTTTAGAACGACTTATCCCACAACTGAAATAAGGGATCTTTTAGAAGCTGTCAACGAGAAGCTTAGCGGAAAGCGGGTCACAGGGTTTTTTGAGATACTTGGAGGCTATGGAACAGGGAAAAGCCGCATTCTCGTTCTTTTATGGCACTTATTTAAAAACAAAGAGCTGGCAATTGAATGGGCTAAAAATCACGATATTAAGTTGGACTTACCTAAGGATGTCGAACTTTTGGCTTTCAATTTGCTCGACGAAAACCCAGCCTATTTATGGGAACCCATTTTCAGGGGTCTACAACGTGAAGACCTGTTAGGAAAGGTCAAAGATTTCCCAGGTTACAATCTTTTAAAGGAGGCCTTATCAAAAAAGGGCGTTGTAATATTAATCGTTGATGAACTTGAAGCTTGGTATAGGGCCAAAGAGGATAAAGCGAAAAACTTGAATTTTATTCAAGTCTTAGCAGAGGCAGCTTGCGAAAGAGAAGGAAAACTTCTAGTCTTCTGTTCGCTTTATGGTGAAATCAGCGATCTCCTTGCAAGAATAAGGAGGGTTAAGCCGTACCGCGTCAACCTAACATTATCAAGGGATAGACCTAAAATTGTTTTATTCAGACTTTTTGAGAAGGTTGACATACAACTGGCCTCCAAAGTCGTTGAGTGCTACATGAAGCATTATGCAGAGTCCGAAGTTGACGTTGGAAATCGGCCTGCATATGAGAAGAAGATGGTTGAAACTTATCCCATACATCCTGAATTGATGGAAGTGCTTCTAACTAGGTTCAGCTCCTCACCTAGATACCAGAATACACGTGGCGTTCTAGGCTTATTGGGATCCGTAGTTTATAAAAAGGCTGCTGATGTTGACATAATTCTGGCTTCTGATGTTGACATGAGTGAAGGAGAGCTACTAACTCTTGATAGGATGTTAACTGAGAACGCCATTAAGGATGCTGAATCTATTGGAAAGGAAGAAGTAAGAAAGCTTTTGAACGTTATTTTACTGTACTCCTTCGGAGAAGATGAAAGAGTCGGAGCCTCTAGGAACGATGTAATTTTAGGTGTGTTAAGACCGGCGATCAACATCAACGACGTAGACTCCCTTCTTGCAAATCTACCCAGCATGGCCCCGCATGTCTGGCCAAGAGAAAACAAGTATATTATTGGTCGTGAAGCAAATGTAATTACAGTGATCCAGAATAAGGCTTTGGAAAACGTTGGTAAGGGTGAGATTCGCGGCACCCTAGGCTTAATAAAAACAAGGCTGAAGAGGGATCCATCTTATTTTGTATATCATCCTGATAAGGAGTACAGCGACTTAATAGAGGATGAAGATAGGTTAAGAGTCGTCGTCTCGTTGAAGGCTTTAAGCCAATCTGAGGTTAACGAATTCTATAAAGGGAAGAACTTTGCAAACCGACTAATCTTATATGTTCCGAAAGAGGGGGACATAACAAAGAATGAAGATCTACTTGTCGTTGCAGAAAGGATCCGCCTATGCGATCAGTACGAAAAGGAGGTAACCGGTGAGAATAAGGAACTTTTAGATGCGCAAAGGGAGAAGGACGTAAAGCTTCTTGCGGAAAAGCTGTCTGATATTTATGGATATTGGGTTAGAGTTACAAGCTTTGAAAATGGCGAAGTTAAGTATAGGCTTGTTCAATGCGGTCTCGGCGAAGTAAAGTCCACCGTGAAAAACAGCTATGACGCTGAAACAATTCGTAGCGAAATCATTAAGCATCTCGAAAGTAAAGGAACATGGTTAAGGATTGAAGATTTAAAGGATGACTTTAAAACAATCCCTGGCAAGCCAATAATTGTTACAGAAAGCATTTTTGAGGAAGTGTTAAAATCCCTATACAGGGAAGGTAAAATTGTTGTCGATTATAAGGGAAAAATGTGTAGAACTCCAGACGCTATGCCCTCTATCAAAGATGAGATGAAAATCATTCTGACAAAATATGCACCAGCCCAACCAGAGCCGGAGAAAATGGAAGAGGAGGAGCCAACAGCTATTGAAGAAAAACCCCCTGAAGTGTTTGGAGTCCCTGAAGCTAAGGGGCCTCCAACTCGTGAAATAAGAGTTGAAGTTCCATTGCAAGTTATTGAAACACCAGAATTTCAGAAGCCTTTCCTCTTATCTCAGGAAATGGAGAGACGCATCCCCAAAGATGCCAAAATCCAACAAATAAAAATCGATCTATTAAAGTTATCCTTTGATGACGTTGACGCGATAAAATCATTCATCTCCTCCATCAGTTTCAAGAAGCCCAAATTTTCAAACGTCAGCATGGAAATAATAGTTGGAGGTCCTATGGACAGGAACGAAGCCATAAAACTGATTGATAAACTTCCGGCCTCACTTTACGGTGGAACGGTTAAGGCCTCTATAGAGGTTAAGGAAGTTGCGTGAGGATTGCATTAAAAGATTAGTGGAATGCGACGATCCTATCAAAGAGGTTTGGGAAATCCTAGTTGAATTGTGGAGGCCGAATGTTACCGAATATTTTAAGCAAGAGGACATTGCATCAGAATTCGAGTGGCAATTAAACCGCATATTCTTTGAAGTATACGACTATCTCCAAAAGCAAATTGAGAATACAACCTTCAGATTCGATATGCCTCTAATAATCATGGATGGTATGAGCATAAGGGAAGCAAATCTGCTCGTTAAGGATCTCAAAGAAAGAGGCTATGGTATTGTGGAATACGGTTATACACTCTCAGCTCTCCCGTCCACAACAGAGAGGTTTCGAGAAAAAGCAAAAGTAGAATATATCGAGATAATGAGCGGGAAGATTCCTCCAGACTTAGATTTTGAAAAACCTGTATGGGTTTCTTATCCTGATGAGATTTTGCATCATGCCGCTAGCATACTTCCCCTCCCCAAAGTATATGAAGAAACCAAAAAAGTACTATTCAAAATTTTAGAAATAACTGGAAAAAACGAAGTGACAATAATATCAGATCACGGCTACATTATGATTGATGCCGTCTGGCCCCTTGCAGAAAGTGACAGGAAATTTTTAAAAGAGAAGGTTTTCGGTTCCAATCGTTACGTTAAGGTAGCAGATATGGACCAAAAAGTCATTGAAAAATTGAACAGCCTTCCAAGAGATTTCCAATACGCGACAATATCCGATGGATATTGTTGTATCAGAGGCAGGTATTTCTGGCCTATAAGCGGATATGGAAAACTTGTATCGCATGGCGGCCTATCCCTTATGGAGTGTCTAGTTCCGAAAATTAGGGTGAGACCATGAGCTACATATTGAAGGATTTCCCCATTGAAAGGCTTAACGAAATAGCCCTTAAAGAGGCAAACGCAAAGAAACCCATATACCAAATCCATAAATGGTGGGCTCGAAGACTTGGAAGTATTTTCAGGATGATAATACTTGCTACTTTCCTCCCTCAAGACATTTCGGAAACTGAGCTTTGGAGGAAGTTTTACCAGAAAACCGACTTGGGCGGCAAGATAATTCTTGACCCATTTATGGGGGGCGGAACAACAGTCGTTGAGGCCCTAAAACTAGGATGCAAAGTCATAGGCATAGATATCCATCCAGTCGCTTGGTTCATAACGAAAAAAGAGGTTGAACCCTTAGACCTAGACAAGTTTAAAAATGAATTCAAAAAACTTGAAAAGAAAATTGCCGACAAGATCAAACAGTACTATAAGACTATTTGCCCAAAATGTGGCGAAGAAGCGGACATAATGTACGTGTTTTGGGTTAAGAAAATAAAGTGCTTAAAATGTGGAAACCGGGTTCCACTCTACAACTCCTTTAGAATAGCCTCGCTAGGCGATAAGCTTCACGTAGTCTTCTGTCCTTCATGTAATGAGATTATTGAGACGGATAAGTTAAAAGAGCAGGTAGTATGCCCAGAATGCGAAAAGAAATTTACACCCTCGGATGGATATGCCGTAGGAAAATACTATATATGCCCGTCTTGCGGTGGGAAAGGAGAGATTCTAAAGTCCGTTAAGCGAGAGGGAAAAATTCCGGAAGCTG
>CAYXCK010000088.1:0-4463 GCA_964463575.1 uncultured archaeon | reverse complement strand
AGATGAACTGGGTATGCTGATCGACACACCCCGCAGACTGCATCTCGGAATTATCGATCCCTCAGGCAGCCTTGGAAGGAGGTTCGGTTCCCTAGGGGCGGGAATCGAGGGGGGATATCTGGTAAGGATTGAGGAGAGGGAAGGAACAGAAATCATTGCCGACAGGGAAGACAGGGAGGACATAGAGGATGCGCTGGAAAAGATGGACAAAAGCTATTCTACGGGCTTTGATTTCCTGATAAAAGTTGAAAGAAAGATAGAAAGACATGTTGGCTTGGGTTCCACCACGCAGCTCAAATTGGCTGTTGGCCTCGGCATTGCGAGGCTCAAAAAAATCGATGCCGAAATAGAGGAGATCTCGAAAGCACTCGGGAGAGGAAAGAATTCCGGAGCCAGCACATATGTTTTCAAATACGGAGGATTCGTAGTTGATGCAGGCGTTAAGGAGGGGTTTCCACCGCTGGTTTTTAGGGAGAGAATACCCGAAAACTGGGCATTTCTGCTGCTTATTCCCAGAGTAAGAAGAGGTTTTGATGAAAGGGAAGAAAGGAAAATAATGGATTCCGTAACAGGCAGAGCCGAGATCGCAGAGAAGATTTCGCACAGGATAATCATGGGGCTAATACCGGCGATAAAGGAAAGAAGAATAGAGGATTTCGGCAGATTTTTGTCTGAAATTCAGGTTCTGGTTGGAAGGCATTTCGAGGAGTACCAGGGGGGAATATTCAGGGAGGACATAGAGGTTCTGACGGATTTTCTTAGGCAGAAAACATACGGCTTCGGACAGAGCTCATGGGGCCCAACGCTCTACGGATTAATATACAGAATGGATTATGAAAGGATAAAAGAGCAGGCAGAGGACTGGCTTTCGGAGCACGGAATAAAGGCGGCGGTTGAGCTTGGAGTTCCAAGGAATTATGGCGTTAGTATTTTATAATCTTGCATTTTTTTCCATTCATGAGAGTTCTAGGAATAGATCCCGGAACGAAGTCGATGGATCTCTGCCTTCTTGAAAGTGGAGAAATAGCCGGTGAAGCTTCCGTGGAAACAAAGGATGCTGCGGAAAATCCGGGAATTCTGATTGAGAAGATAAACGAAATGAGGCCTTTGGATGTAATAGTTGTTCCCTCCGGCTACGGAGTTGAGGTTATGAGCATGGAGCAGATTCCAAAAGGGCTGCTGGAGGAGTGGTACTACACATTCGTGCTCGCAACGACAAAGGAGGAAATCGAGGAGGGCGTGAGAAAGGGCGTTGTTGGGGCAAACATATATTTTGCGATGGTGAAATTCGCAAAGGAGCTCTACGAGTTCAGGGCAAAGAAAATAATGATTCCCGGAGTTATAAATCTCCAGACAGTTCCCCTGCACAGAAAGCTGAACAGAATAGATCTCGGAACGGCAGACAAGCTTTCCGTTGCCACTCTGGGAATACACGAGGTTGCAGAAGAGTTCGGAATCGAATACGGCGAAGTCAGCTACATCCATGTCGAGCTCGGCTTCGGATACAATGCGGTGATGGGAATCGAGAACGGAAAGATAATCGACGGCATAGGCGGTTCGATGATGCCCGGACCGGGATTTCTTACAGCAGGAGCCCTTGATCTGGAGGTTGCTCAGGCGGTTGGATTCTTTGACAAAAAAGATGTATTCACAACGGGATGCGCATCGATTGCAGGAGTCATGACTCCTGAAGAGCTACTGGAAAAATCCGAAAAGGATTTGAAAGGAAAATTGTGCCTTGAGGCCTTTATTGAGAGCATCTGCAAGGCCGTTCACCAAATGCACTATGTCGTGCAGAATCCGAAAATCATACTCCTTTCGGGCAGGATTTCAAGGCTTGAAAGGGTAAAAAAGGAGCTGAAGAAAAGGCTTGATAAAATAGCTGAAATAAGGACAATGAGGGGTCTTGATGGGGCAAAACTTGTCAAGGAAACTGCCCAAGGCTACTCCATTTTGGGGGATGGACTCTCCGGAGGGAAGTTCTCCGGCCTTGTTAGGCATGCGGAGATAGACATGGCCAGAGGGAGTGCCCTCGACTACATCCTTATACCCGGATTCAGGGAAAGCAGACTTGGAAAGAATTTCATGAGGCTTAGAAATGTGGGATTCAGAAGTGCGGCCTTCAATCTCTCATTCTGAGCTTTTTTGCAGAAAAAAGAAATTTTATAAGTTAATTTTTAAATAAAAATTCTTTTAGCTATAATGAAAATTTAGTTTAATGCAAGGAGGTGAGAAGATCCGATTTTTCTCAGCAACCAAAAACCCGGAGAAGTGTTTAAATTGCGGAGCATGCGATGAGATAGTTGCCTGTCCGGGTGGTGGAGTCGGGAATACATCTGAATGTGCCGGATGCGGGGCCTGCTATCTTGCATGTCCAAATGAGGCCATAGAGCTTTTTGAAGTCCAAAAAAGACCTGAAATTCGAATATGCGTTGATGGAGAGCATTTTTACGTTCCAAAAGGGATAACGGTTCTGAAGGCTTTGGAGCTGCTCGGCTATGAAATATCCAAATTTCCGGAAAAAGAGGGAATATTCGCACCCTGCAATTCCGGAGGCTGCTACAGCTGCGCTTTAGAAATTGATGGAATCTTAAAACCTAGCTGTATTACAAAAGTTAAAGAAGATATGAAGATTTCTACAGAACTTCCAGAAAATCTTGTTCCCCGCAGAATAGTTCACGGCTGGATGGGTCACCCTGTAGGCGGTGTGGGAACTCCATGGTGGCTCAAGGGGAAATACTACGTGGAGGCGGCCGTTTTTGCTTGCGGATGCAACCTCCGATGCCCGCAATGCCAGAACTGGACCACAACCTACTGCGGAAAGGGGGAGGCTTTGGATCCAAGAAAGGCTGCAATCCTGATGACTTTAGCAAGGAAAAGATACGGAGTTGACAGAATGGCCATTTCAGGCGGAGAGAGCACGCTAAACAGAAGATGGCTTGTTAATTACATAAAAGAGCTTAAATCGCTGAACAGGGACGAGAAGGCGAGGTTTCACGTTGACACAAATGCTACCCTGCTGACAGAAGATTATATAGATGAACTTGTTGAAGCCGGGGTGACTGATATCGGACCAGACCTAAAAGGTTTCAGAGTTGAAACCTTCATGAAAATAACAGGGATATCGGAGAGGGAACTTGCAGAAAAATACCACAGAACCTCCTGGAATGCCTTCAAGTATCTGGTGGAAAATTACGGTGACAAAGTCTTCGTAGGAGTTGGAATACCCTACAACCAGGATTTGATATCGGTTGAAGAAGTTCTGAAGATAGGAGAAGAAATCTGCAAAGTAGATCCCGAAATACAGGTTTGCGTTCTCGATTATCGACCAGAGTTCAGAAACAGGAAGATTTCAAGACCGAGCTTTCAGGAAATGAAGAAAATCTGGGATGCATTAAAATCGATCGGGCTTAAGGTTGTGATATGCCAGACCGTTCACGGCTATATCGGCCCCTGATTTCTCCATATTTCCAGCTGAAAGGAAAAGAAATTTTAGCTTCAAGGAATTTGCAGGGCCATGAAAGGTGAAATACTTGCGCTGATTTCCGCATTCCTATGGGGAATTGCACCGATACTAGATAAATATGCGCTGCAAGAAGTCCCGGTTTATCCGGCGATAGTTATTAGAGCACTGGGTGGATTTCTGGCCATTCTCGCAATCTCTTCTGTTCTGGGGCAAACCGAGTTCAAGTTATCGGCTGGAATTCTGCTTCTTTTAATTTCCGGAGCGATAAGCGGCGCATTTGGAATGATATTCTATTTTGAAGCCCTCAAGAGTATCGGTGCGAGCAGGGCCGTTCCTATAACCGCAATATATCCCATGTTCACTGCCGTTCTTTCTTTTCTGCTTCTATCGGAAGCGATTTCTGCCAGAGTGCTGCTTGGAATAGCCATGATAATTCTCGGAACCATCCTCGTCAGCGAGATTTGATCTACAATTCCGATTTGTTTTTCCGCCGGCAAAAGATATATGATCGCGCTTGAAGGCAAAAAGACGTCTTTGAAAATTATGCAGATTCATCTACAGCTGTGCGGAGTTGTTGGAAAAGGCATAGAAAGCTTTATTCCCGGATATGAAAGTTTTAAAAATGCCAAACGAGCTCGAGGGCCATAAAAGGATTGAGGGAAAATTTGCTTTAAAGGGAGAGGAGGGATTCTTGGCGAAACTCGTGGCCACAAAAAGAGAATGCATGGAAATATTCATCCTTTTATCTGGAATGCCACCTTTATCGCGCCCGACTTTTTCTTGTTTATTGCAGCCCAGAGGGCCTTCTTGTATTCCTCGAGGCTATATTTGTGAGTCAGGAGGATTGAAAAATCCCTCTTCCTTAAAATATCCATGGCCATTTCGAACGGATTTCTGATTTCGCCGCCAATTTTTTCGCGTCCCGAGCCAAATGCTCCCAAAATTTCAAGCTCTCTTGCAAAAATCGGAGCCAGATCCGCCTTAACCTTCGAAATCG
>CAYXCK010000087.1:0-4517 GCA_964463575.1 uncultured archaeon | reverse complement strand
GGCAAGATATGATTTGGAAAAGCTTAAGTTCGTATGGAAAAATGAACGTTCTTGGAGGGTTGCAACCGCAATAGCGAGCTACCTCTCAAACTCCGGAATGGATGATAAGACCGCTTTTAGGCAGTGGGCAAGAAATTCGAAACTTCTAAGCTGGAAGGAAGACCCTTTGGGGAAGATAAAGGGGGTGGGTCTCATAACGTATCAGTACCTCAGAATGATGGGCGGAGTTGACACCGTGATGCCCGATAGAATCGTTAAGAGGGTCATCAACGAGTTGTTAAACGAAGCGGGCTTTGAAGGGATAACAGACGACATCGAATTCATAAAATTTGTTGAAGAGCTTGCAAAATTTTCTGGATACTATGCGACGCAGATTTGCTGGATGACGTGGTTTCTTCAGTACGAGGAGGATGAAAGAAAAAATTATATTTCGATGTTAAAATATATTTAGAAATTATTTCACAGTGACTAAATACTTTACCCCGTCTATAACGACCTCGTAGTTTCCTGAAACCTTCGTTGCGGGAGGGAGTGGTTCTTCTTTTGTTTGTTTTAGCAGGAACTGAAGGCCAGTTTGAGGGAAGAGAGCGTAGATTAAGACGTTCTCATCGGTTGCCTCTATCCCTTTCTCTTCCAGTTCTTTCTTTCTCTTTTCGAATTCTGGCTCAAGCAGATCTGCAGGTCTGCAATCGATCGGCTTTTCGTCACCGAGTATTTTCTTTCTTATTTCCTCTTTTATCGGTGCAGGTGTTCTTCCATACATACCCTTCACAAGATCCTTGCTCTCCTTTGTGACAACTTTATACCTCTCTCCCATTAGCACATTAAGCACAGCTTGGACACCAACTATTTGGCTTGTCGGTGTGACCAAGGGCGGATGTCCAAAATCTTCTTTCACTCTTGGAACTTCTTCCAGTACTTCTTTGAGCTTGTCCATTGCATTCTGTTCTTTCAGTTGCGCTATCATGTTCGAAAACATACCGCCCGGGATCTGGTAAACGAGGACATTTGAATCTGGGATTGTTGATAACGGATCTAAATAGCCAGCATATTTTTCTCTTATCTTCAAAAAGTACTCCCTGACCTCGAGTAAAACATCCATTTTTACACCTGTCTTGTAGCCTAACTCCTCCAACACGTAAACCATAGTCTCTGTTGGTGGATGCGATGTACCGTGGGCTAGGGGGGACATGCAGGTGTCTATCATTTTAGCTCCCGCTTCTACAGCCTTTAAAATACTCATTGAAGCCATTCCGCTAGTATAGTGGGAGTGAACGTTGATTGGGAGATTTATCTCTTTTTTTAGAGCCTTTACAAGCTCGTAGGCGATCTTTGGAGATAACAAACCGGCCATATCTTTTATACATATCGAGTCGACTTCGAGCGATGCCAGCTCTTTTGCCGTTTCAACGTATTTTTCTATTGTATGAACGGGAGAAATCGTGTAGCATATGGCTCCTTGGACATGATGCGCCCCGTATTTTCTAGCAAATTTGATGGAGCTGATTAAATTTCTGACATCGTTTAGGGCGTCAAAGATTCTGAAGAAGTCAAGTCCGCATTCTATTGTTTTCTTGATGAATTTTTCAACTATATCATCTGGATAGTGTTTATAACCAACGAGATTTTGCCCTCTCAGGAGCATTTGCAGTAGAGTATTTTTTACTCTCTTTCTTATCTCTCTTAACCTTTCCCAGGGATTCTCGTTTAAAAAGCGATGGCAAACATCAAAGGTCGCCCCTCCCCATACTTCGAAGGAATAGATCCCTGCTGAGTCGAATGTTTCAAGGATCGGGAGAATATCTCTAGTCCTCATTCTGGTCGCGAGCAGAGACTGATGCCCGTCTCTCATTGTTAAGTCTATAATTTTTACTTCCATGGAATACGTATCTCGATCGAAAGTTATAAACATTTTCCCTTTTTTTAAAAACAATTAACTAATGTAATTTAATCAAATACAAATCTCAACTAAAGCAAAAGCGGATAAAACTTAAAAATCACAAAAGGGAAACCGTAATACGATGGATGAACTTGAGGAAATTAGAAAGAAAAAGCTGAAGGAGTTGATCAAGATGGCGAGTTCTAAAGTTGCGAAACCGGTTATGCTGAACAAGAGCAATTTTGAATCCTTTTTAAGCCAAAACGAGAATGCAGTGGTTGACTTCTATGCGGACTGGTGTATGCCCTGCAGATACGTTTCACCAATAATTGAAGAACTTGCGAAAGAGTTATCCGACAGATTAGCATTTGGAAAACTGAATGTTGACGAAAACCAAGAGATAGCGGCTAGGTTTGGCATATCCGCAATACCGACACTGGTTTTCTTTAAGAAAGGCAGACCCGTTGATCAGATAGTCGGGGCGATGCCTAAGAGAGACATAAGGGCTTGGATAGCGAGAAACCTTGAGAAAGATTTATAGCCCCATCTTCTGCGTTAAGACATGGAAATAGTCTGCAAGATCTGTAACAAAAAGATACCAGTCGATGCCAGATTTGGAATTCAGGAATGTGGATGTGGAGTTTACTACAGAATGAGCAGAGACTTTAGCAATAGATGGGTGTTTGCCGGATTTGGAAAGGCTACGAAAGAAAAGACTAAGGAGGAAATTGAAACAAAGGAAGAAAAGGAGAAATATCAGGTTCAGAAACTGAGAAAGAAGAAGAGCTGAAGCGATAGGTTAAAATACTCAGACATGCTAATTCGAGTTCCGTAGGAGGCGCCAAAGCCGAATTACTACTGGAGGGAAGATATGATTGCGAGGAAGGAAGACTTTGTTAAAGCCATAAGCGAGGCAATATCAAAAGCCAAGGAAAGAAAATTCATAGAAACGGTTGAAATGGCAGTAAATCTGAAAAACGTTGACATGAGGAGACCGGAAAATAGAATAGATACAATACTATTTCTCCCGCATGGACTTGGAAAGCCGAGGAAGGTAGGCGTCTTTGCAAGAGGAGAAACAATGATAAAAGCCAAAAATGCAAACGCTGACATCGTTTTATCTCCTGAAGATATAGATCAGCTCTCAAAGGATAAAAGGAAAGCCAGAAAAATAGCAAATGAAATAGACTTCTTCATAGCTGAAGCTCCCTTGATGGCTGAGATAGGTAAGAAGTTGGGTTCAATACTTGGTCCAAGGGGAAAAATACCTCAGCCGATTCCGCCGCTCGCCGATCCGAAGCCCCTTATAGACAGACTCAGAAACTCCGTGAGGATCAGGACAAGGGACAAGATGACTTTCCATGTTCCAATAGGTATGAGAAACATGAGCGTGGATGCAATCGCTGAAAATGCACTCGAAGTGATGAAGGTTGTGGAGAACAAGTATGAGAACCCGCATCTTATACTTAAGTCAGTCTTTGTGAAAACTACGATGGGACCTGCTGTGAGGGTGATATAATGGCCGCTGTCAGAGGTGCCCCACCGAGATGGAAAGTTGAGGAAGTGGAAAAGATAAGAAAGCTCATTTCATCTTACAGAGTTCTGGCGCTGGTAAGTTTTCAAGGCGTTCCAGCGAGTTTGATGCAGAAGATGAAGAGGGAGCTTAGAGGAAAAGCAGAACTTAGAGTTGTGAAAAACACTCTGCTCAGTTTGGCTTTGGATTCGGTCGATAAAGGTTATGAAGCTCTGAAAAATTACATAAAAGGCCAAATTGCGATAATTGCGACAAACGAGAATCCTTTCAAGCTTTTCAAGATGATAGAGAGCATGAAAATAAGTGCTCCGCTGAAACCGAATCAAATCTCTCCTGTGGACGTTGTTTTGAATGAGGGACCAACTCCACTGACTCCTGGACCGGCAGTGGCTGAGCTTCAAATGGTAGGAATTCCGGTTGCGGTTGAAAAGGGGAAGGTGGTTATAAAATCAAAGGCAACTGTAGTAAAGGCTGGGCAAGTTGTTAGACCAGAAGTTGCAAAGGCTTTGGAAAAACTTGGAATTAAACCATTGCGCGTAGGGCTTGAAACGATTGCCGTCTATGACGGGGTTGTACTGACGCCGGATTTGCTGAGAATAGACGAGGAGGCGATAATAAAGGACTTGCAAAACGCTTACAGCATTGCATTGAACTTAGCTGTAAACTGTTGCTATGTAACTAGAGAAACTGCGCAAATACTGTTGTTGAAGGCTTACAACGATGCTAGAAACTTGGCCATCAATGCATGCATAATGGAAAAAGAAGTAATGCCAGATCTAATAGCTAAAGCGCACATGCAAATGCTCGCACTCGCTTCGACGCTGCCCGAACAGGCGCTGGACGAAGATCTAAAGGCGTTGCTAGCTGGTAGCGCCGTTCAAAAAGTTGAGGAGAAACCGGATAAAGTAGAGAAAAAGGAAGAGAAGGAAGAAAAGAAGAAGGAAGAAGAGGAGAAGAAAGAAGAGGAAGCAGTTGAAGGTTTGGCAGCTCTTTTTGGTTGAAGGAGGTGTTGAGGATGGAATATGTATATGCGGCTTTGTTGTTGCACTCCGCTGGTAAACCCATAACTGAAGAAAATGTCAGAGCGGTTTTGGCTGCAGCTGG
>CAYXCK010000086.1:0-4898 GCA_964463575.1 uncultured archaeon | reverse complement strand
AATATAGTCTGGGTCAACAAACTTTTTGTTAAATTTTTCCGCCATTAGGCAGGTTTTGCCGATTGTCCATCTCTGCAACGATTTTTTCCTTAGCTAACTAGACAACCTTCTAAATGCTCCCCAAAACCTAAAATATCCATGTGCATTCGCCTCTTTCTATTTTCCTCCTTGTTTTTTCTATTCTTCCCTTTTAGGGCAAGAAATTTCAGTTATAGGTTTTAAAACTAATTTCTGGGAACTTGTCATTTCGATTCGCAAATGTTATATTATGAGCAGAGTTTTTTTATTTATGGATGTAAGACTTATTGTAGAAAAGTTGGGCGCAAAAAGGGTTTATAAAGAAGATTGTGATTTGTGTATAATTGGATATACTGGTAAGAAGTGTCCTTATCTAAGAAAAATAGGTAAGGAGTTTTTCTGCGTAAGAGATGCTGCAAAAAAAGATCCAAGATTAAAATTTTAGTTGGTGAATTCAGATGAATTGGAAAAAATGGAAACACATAACGAAGCTCGATCCTGACAGAAAATTTGATAAAGAAATGATAAATAACGTCGTTAAAAGCGGAACTGACGCCATAATGGTTTCCGGAACTCAAAACGTTACACTCCAAAAAGTGAAGGAATTGCTCAACGCCTTGAAGGGCAGTTCCATCCCCGTCGTAATCGAGCCTTCTTCACCCGATAGCGTTGTATATGAAGCAGACTATCTTTTCATTCCAACTGTCCTTAATGCTTCTGATGGGGATTGGATAACTGGGAAACATGCAGAATGGGTTAGAAAGAACTATGAGGACTTTAATAAGTTTGAAAAAATATTTAATGAAGTGGTATTTGAAGGTTATATCGTACTAAACCCCAATTCGGCTGTAGCAAGGGTTACAAAATCGAAGTGCGATTTAGACGAAAAAAGTGTAGCTTCTTATGCATTTGTAGGAGAAAGAATGATGAAATTGCCCGTTATATATATTGAATATAGTGGCACTTATGGTAATCCGGAAGTCGTGAAAGAAGTTAAAAAAGTTTTGAAATCTTCGAGACTCTTCTACGGTGGAGGTATAGACTGCAGAGAGAAGGCCTTAGAGATGCTAAAATTTGCGGACACAATAGTTGTTGGAAATGTGATATATGAAAAGGGTTTGAATGCGTTCCTTGAGACGATACCTTAAAGCCTTTTGGCAACTTTTGAGACTTGAACATGGATTGATGTATGGTTTTGGAGTTTTAATCGGATTAATTTTGGGGGAGGAGACAAATCTAAAGCTTTTTATACTTGGCTTTCTTACAGCCCTCTTTTTTCAGGCTTCAACATTCGCCATGAATGATTATCTAGACTACGAGGTAGATCTTGCAAACAAGAGATTTGATAGACCTCTAGTTCGTGGAGATATAAGCAGAAAAGTCGCTTTGATTCTTTCTATCCTTCTATTCCCGCTTGGCTGTGTGACTGCTTTTTTTATATCTATCCAAGCTTTTATTTTTGCCCTTTTAATTTCAACGCTCGGATACATTTACAACTACAAACTCAAGGAACTGGGCTTTGTTGGAAATATATATATCGCATTCACAATGTCGGCCCCCTTCATATTCGGCGGTATAATATCGAATTTAACAGTTTCCATCTTAATTTTATCTTTAATAGCATTCTTTTGCGGTCTTGGTAGAGAAGTGATGAAGGGAATTGAAGATGTTGAAGGTGATGCAATTAGGAACGTCAGGAGTATCGCGAGACTTTTTGGTACCGATTTCGCAGCAAAAATAGCTTCAACTTTTTTCCTAATCTCGATACTTCTAAGCTTCCTCCCACCTATGCTTATTCCCGAATTTTTTGATGTAAAATACCTTCTCCCCATTTCAGCAACAGATATAATTCTTCTTCAGGTTGCTTTTAGTCTTAGGAAGTCGAAGGAAATTTCAAAGTTCAGAAAAAAGACACTTTTCGCAATCTTCTTGGGTTTGATCGGCTTCCTTGGTGGAGCCTTTTGAGTTAAATTTTTATCCCATTACAAAGCTATAGCGCTATGTTTGTTGAAATCGAAAGAAAGTGGCAGGAAATGTGGGAAAAGTGCAGGATCTTCGAGGCAGATCCAAACGACAAGGAGAAATTTTTCATAACAGTTCCGTATCCTTATCTAAATGGAAATTTACACGCTGGACATACGAGGACTTTTACCATCGGCGACGCTTTTGCTAGGTATATGAGAATGAAAGGTTATAATGTTCTTTTCCCCCTAGGTTTTCACGTCACTGGGACTCCAATTATAGGGCTTGCTGAACTTATTGCCAAAAGGGATCAAAGAACAATTGATGTATACACAAAATTTCATGATGTCCCGATGGAGGAACTTTTGCAACTTACAACTCCCGAAAAGATCGTTGAATACTTTGCCAAAGAAGCTTTGGGCGCTCTAAAAAGGATAGGTTATTCAATAGACTGGAGGAGAGTTTTCACAACAACAGACGAAGCTTACCAGAAATTCATAGAGTGGCAGTTTTGGAGACTTAAAGAGCTCGGATTAATCGAAAAAGGAAGTCATCCGGTTCGATACTGCCCAAACGACCAGAATCCGGTGGAAGATCATGACCTGCTTCTCGGCGATGAAGCAAGTATAGTAGAGTTCGTCGCTATAAAGTTCAGACTTAAAGATTCCGATCTGATCTTTCCCTGTGCAACTCTTAGAGCTGAGACTATTTTTGGTGTCACAAACATATGGCTAAAGCCTACAAAGTACGTGATTGCAATGGTAGACGGAGAAAAGTGGGTGGTAAGCAAGGAAGCCTATGAAAAGTTGGGTTTTATGGATAAAAAAGTCGAATTTTTGGGAGAAGTTGATGCAAGCGAGTTTTTTGGAAAAAAAGTTATAGTTCCGATCGTTGAAAGGGAAGTTCCTATTCTTCCAGCAGACTTCGTAGATACAGACAACGCAACTGGCGTTGTTATGAGCGTTCCTGCGCATGCCCCATACGATTACGTTGCACTAAAAGAGCTTGGAGTAGAAGTTGAACCAATAGTAATGATCAGAACTGACATCAAGGGCATCCCGGCAAAGGAAATAGTTGAAGAATTGGGGATAAAAGGACAAAACGATCCAGAACTCGAAAAGGCTACCAAGATTCTATACAAGAAGGAATTTCATACTGGGACCATGCTTGAAAATACAGGGAAATTTGCAGGAATGAAAGTCTCTGAAGCAAAAGAAAGGATAGAAAAAGAATTAATCAGCCTGAAAATTGCAGATGTTTTTTACGAATTCAGTGAGAAACCCGTGGTTTGTAGATGTGGGACAAAATGCGTCGTTAAAGTTGTAAAGGACCAATGGTTTATAAGATATTCAAATGAGAATTGGAAGAGGAAAGTCCTCAGTCATCTAGAGAAAATGACTATAATACCTGAATATTATAAAGAAGAATTTAGAAATAAGATTGAGTGGTTAAAGGATAAAGCTTGTGCAAGAAGAAAGGGTCTAGGAACAAGGATACCTTGGGACAGAGAATGGTTGATTGAAAGTCTTTCCGATTCTACAATTTACATGTGCTATTACATTCTGGCAAAATACGTAAATTTAGGTATTCTAAAGCCTGAGAATATAACAATGGAACTTCTAGACTATCTATTCTTAAATCGCGGTAGTCTAGAACTGGCAAAGAATTCGGGATTAAGCGAAGATCTAATCAGAAAGATAAAAGAGGAGTTTGAATACTGGTATCCTGTCAATCTAAGGAGCAGCGGGAAAGATCTAGTAGCAAATCACCTTCTTTTCTATCTTTTCCACCATGTTGCACTCTTCGAAGAAAAATACCTTCCGAGAGCCATAGCTGTGAACGGTTATGTTAGCTTAGAAGGTCAAAAGATGAGCAAGAGTAAAGGACCACTGCTGACTATGAAAAGAGCACTCGATACTTATGGTGCCGATGTGACAAGACTCTACATTCTTCATTCAGCAGAATACGATAGCGATGCTGATTGGAGAAGCAAGGAAGTTGAAAGCTTTGTCGAGAGTCTGAAGAGATTTTTCAATTTGGTTAGGGAGAACTACACAAAAGAAGTAAATGAGGTGACTCTATTAGACAGATGGCTTATCAGCAAGTTTAACAGAGCTGTTAAGGATGTCAGAGATGCCATGGATAAGCTTCAGACTAGAAAAGCCGTAAACGTAGCGTTTTTCGAGGTGATGAACTATGTCAGATGGTACATTCGAAGGGGTGGAAAAAACTTGGCCATAATCCTCGATGACTGGATAAAACTCCTTGCTCCGTTTATCCCGCACATATGCGAGGAACTGTGGCATATGAGGCACTCAAGCTTTGTAAGTCTCGAAAAATATCCAGAGTTCGATCCAAATAAGCTGGATCCCGTTGCAGAGAAAGCCGAGGAATATATTTCTAGATTGCTAGAAGATATAAAAGAAGTCAAAAAATTCGTCGATAATCCCAGAATTGTTTATATATACCCGGCAGAAAACTGGAAATTCGAGGCCTTGAAAATAGCCAACGAAAAAGGATTAAAGGAAGCACTAAGATTTCTTTCAGAAAAGGGAATTGCAAAGGAAGACATATCCGCCTTCTCAAAGAAATTCAAAAATGCCGAGCTAATACCAAATGAGAGGGAGATAATAGAGCAGAATTTGGAGTTCTTCGAGAAGGAACTACAGCTAAGGGTTTCGCTCGATTCTGAAAAAATTCCAATGGACAAAAAAAGATTTGCAATGCCTGGAAGACCCGCAATATTCGTATGTTAAAGCTATCTTAGCTAAAGCAAAGCCTTCGGCTTAAGCGAGAACTCCCAGCCCATCTGCCATCTGGATTCAAAGCGCTATACTGCGGATTTTATCCAATTTTATAAGATGGGGGGCCAGAAAACCCAGAGTTTTAGCTCTGGGATGAATGGGCAAAAGCTTAAA
>CAYXCK010000085.1:0-4960 GCA_964463575.1 uncultured archaeon | reverse complement strand
TATCGAAAAATTCCGGGGTTAAGATTTGCGTTGAATTAAATTCTTGTAGAACTCTTTCAAATTCTTTTTTTCATCAATTCATAAACCTCTTCTCTTGCTATAATCATCCCAAGTCCTGTGAGAATTGCAACAAGACCTTCTAGCGACAAAAAACGCTAAGAAGTACTAAAGCTAGTCTCATGATTAACTCTTTTCACGTCAAAAATATTTAAGTTTTGATTCATTTTTTTGCAAATCTTTGCTCAGAAGAAGCCAATGTCTAGAAGAGAAATATCTCTCAGCAAATTTATTTTCAAAAATCTCTCTTACTTTAAATCCAAATTTTTCAAAAAAAGCTATAGTTTCGCTTTCTGCACGAATTAAGCATACCAAACGAGACTTATTATTCTTTCTTGCCTCCTCTATTAATTTTTTCATAATCTCAGAACCAATACTCTCTCTTCTCCTGAGCGGTGAAACTGCAATGAAATCTATAAAAGCTTCTTCCTTTTTAGGATTTCTCGCAAAAAACTTGATAAGAAGTGATGCTCTAACTCCATCTATTAACCCCATCTTTCTCCTGAGAAATCCAGAAATTTTCTGTTTATCAAAAGAAATGCGTGAAAAACCCAAAATCCTTCTATCTTCAGCAACAAAACAGTTCTCCGGATTCTCGGTAAAGAATTCTTTCAAAATATCCCCTGCAACATATAAGTCTCTGAAGATCACGGATAGCTCCTTATCAAAACAAAGCAAAAGAATTCTCACCGCTTCTGCTACATCTCCCTCTTCAAGTGGTCTCACTATCATGGAACAACCTGATTCTTTCAACAGCTTTTTTCAGGTTTTCCATAGAATTGGCAAAACTTATCCTTACAAATTTTTCATTACCGCTTCCAAATGCGATGCCAGGAGTGACTGCTACACCATAGTTAATCAGCTTTTCAGCGAATTCCATGCAGTTTTTTCCTACTTCTAGGAACATATAAAAAGCCCCCTCTGGCTTTACAGTCCAATAAAGCTTCCTAAGCTCATTGTAGATATAATCCCTCCTCTTTCTAAATTCCGCTACCATTCTAGAAACAATTTGGTCGAACAACCCGCTGTGCATAATTTCTGCAACAGCTTTTTGAGCAAATGCCGGCGCGCAAACGCCGTTAACTTGGTGAACCTTTAACATGGAGTCTATTAGATCCTTTTCCGCAACTACATAGCCTATCCTCCATCCAGTCATAGCAAGAGATTTAGAGAAGCCATTAACAACGACCACATTTTCGTATCCCGCAAGACTTGTGGGCTTTTTGTCGTAATAGATTCGATCGTAAATTTCATCACTTATCACTATTGCCCCGTAATCCATTGCGATTTCAGCAATTGCTCTTGCAACTCTTCCATCTATTACAGCCCCAGTTGGATTGTTCGGGTAATTAAGAAAGACAACACTTATATCTCTCCCCATCATTTCTGAAATTCTGTCAATTTCTGGCAAAAAATTGGTATCTTGGGTAGTAACTTCGGATATTCTGGCTTTACATATCTTTGCATAAGTGAAATAGCTAAGAAAAGAGGGCGAAGGGATTAAAACTCTAGAGTTCTCTTCAATAAATGCAAGACTTGCATTTATTAACGCTTCACTTCCACCAGCGGTAATCATTACATTTTCTTTAGATACTCCATATCTTTCTGCAATTGCCGTTCTTAATTCGTCGATACCAAGGTTTGATGTGTAATGGGTATAACCAGCCCTAATGGCCTCTATTGCTTTTTCTACAACTTCTGAAGGAGTTGGAAAATCTGGTTCGCCAATTGTTAGACTGATGATATCTCTTCCCTCTTTTTTTGCCCTTTCAACAACTTCAAACATCCGTCTAATCAAAGAGGTAGAGATTTCCCTCAACCTCTGGGCTTCCATTGAGGGAGATCTTCTGATAGATTTAAAGCCTTTCGAGACGAAACAATTATTTACACCCCATCCAAAACCCCTGTGTGGAGTTTGAAATAATATCCAAAGATGCGATGGGAAGAATTTGCCGAATCAAAACAAAACACGGAAGAATAGAGACGCCGACCGTTCTTCCCGTAATAAATCCCAATCTTCCCCTGATACTACCGAAAAAGATGCCAAACTACGGGGCGGAGGCACTAATAACAAATGCTTATATAATATACAGAAGCCAAAGAGATGAGGCCCTAAAAAATGGCGTTCATAAACTGCTAGGTATTGATATTCCGATATTTACAGATAGCGGGAGTTACCAGCTAATGAGTTACGGCGATGTTGAGATTTCAAACAGAGAAATAGTGGAATTTCAGAAAAGAATAGGGTCTGACTTCTTAACTCCTCTAGACATTCCAACACCACCAGATGCCGAGTATAGCACTGCGAGAAAAGATTTGGAAGAAACTATACGCAGAGAAAAAGAGGCAAAAGATCTAAAGGGAGATTCTTTTCTAATTTTACCAATACAGGGTTCAACGATTCCGGAGTTGAGGAGAGAGAGTGCAAAAGTCGCCAGAGAGATAGAGGGAGACATTTATGCAATCGGCGGCGTCGTTCCTTTGATGGATGCATATAGATTTAAAGATATCGTTAGAATAATACTTGAAGTGAGGTCAATCCTCCCAATCGAGCCGATTCATCTCTTTGGCTGTGGTCATCCGATGTTTTTTGCAGTTGCAGTTGCATTGGGATGTGATATTTTTGACTCAGCAGCCTATGCTCTTTATGCAAAGGATGACAGATATCTTACCGTCTATGGAACAAAAAAGCTTCAAGAAATGAAATATTTCCCCTGCAGTTGTCCAGTTTGCTCTAGAAGCAGTCCTGAAGAAGTCAGAGAGATGGAAAAAGAACAGAGAGAAATTTTTTTAGCTGAACACAATCTCTACGCTACTTTCGAAGAAATAAGAGTAATAAAAGAGGCAATAGAGGAAAACTCTCTTTTTGAGCTCGTTGAAAAGAGAATTAGATCCCATCCGAATTTAATAAATGCTTGGAGACTGATAAAAGATTATAGGGATCTGATGGAGAAATATGATCCGTGGATAAAGAAAAAATTCCTTTACTGTGGAATCGAGAGCATCTTTAGACCAGCCGTGGAAAGACATGCAAAAGCCATTAAAAACATCAAATACGAAAAGGAAAAAATCGTGATATCGACAGATTTTGGAATAGCAGCCGATCTATATCTTCGTCCCGTTTTTGGGGTAGTACCCACAGAACTTCTTGAAAGCTATCCTTGTGGGCATGCTGAAATTCCTGAAGATGAAAACATTGAAAAGGAAGCATTGGAGAAGGCAGTTGAAATTCTTAAAGAGTTCATAAGGTCAAATGAAGAGAAGAAATTCATTATTCATGTAACAGGGAGATGGAAAGAATTCATAAAAGACTTGCCCGGAATGTGTGAGTATGTTCTACACTGAAAAAAGGGATGGGTTTGCCAGGCTAGGAATCCTTGAAGTTGAAGGAGAGAAAATAAAGACACCTACGATGCTTGAGAAAGAATTTTTGAAAAAATTAGAGTTGGAAAAAATTCCTTACCAAGTAAAAAATCTAGATCCAAGCGCTTACGAGAAATTAAAAACTTCTGGGGAAATAAACGCCCTCATAGGTATCTCATCTATGATGCCGAGAGAGATTTTCGAAGCTTTTTCAGCTGCTCGCGGACAAAAGCCGATTCTTGCAGTTGCATGTGCTACTCCTCTAAACGCTTCAATTCTGATCTATCTTGGAGCGGACTTAATTGACAATTTAATGGCTATGGCAAAAGCTTACAGTGGAATATATTTCATTGGAGATGTGGAGATCAGATTGGATAACCTCGAAAGATTTCCATGCAGTTGCAAATTCTGCAAAAGACAAGAACTAAGAAATATGAAAAAAGAGGAAATATATGAGACAGCTGCAAATCACAACACAGAAATGCTCAGACAAGAAGTCGAAAAATGCAGGATTTTGCTAGAAAGAGAGAACTTTAGGGGATACGTGGAGGCAAAAACAAAGCTTAAACCAGAACTTACTGCCCTACTGAGATTTTCCGATTTTGAGGATAATACCTTCTTTCCGAGATTCAGAAAGTCCATCTGTTACTTTACCTCCCAAGAAAGTGCCAACAGGTTTGAAGTAAAGTACTTCCTTCAGAGAGCAGTCGATTGCTATGAGCCAAAAACCAAATGTTTACTTCTGCTTCCTTGTACAGCAAAAAAGCCCTACCTAACCTCAAAAACGCACAGAGCAATAAAAGAAGCCGTAAAAGTTAATGTTAATGAGATTATTATCTCTTCCCCTCTCGTCGTTCCAAGAGAGTTCGAGTTGGTTTACCCTGCTGTCAACTACGATACTCCGGTGACAGGTTATTGGAGTGATGAAGAGATAGAATTCGTTTCAAAATGGCTTAAAAAGTTCGTGGACAAAGGGAAATTCGAAAAAATTGTTGCTCATGTTGAAGGAGGGTACAAAAAAGTCGTTGAAAGGGCCCTGACCAATTATGATGTGAAATTTACTGCAGAGGGAGATATACTTAGCAAAGAATCGCTAAAAAAACTGAAAAAAGAACTTGAAGGTTTTGATAGTTACGAGCTCTTTATAGAAATGTTTAAACATGCTCTAAGATACCAATTCGAACTAGAATTCGAAGGTGTAGTGAAAGGTAGATATCCCGAAATAGAGCTGCATACAAAAGAAAGAGTTGCAAGATTTGATCTTAAATACGGAAATCTCGACATTTATGGCGAGCTCGCCATGGAGTTGATAAAAAGGGGAAATTACATCGTAGAAATAGATGATTTCGAACCTAGTTCCACGATTTTCTGCGCTGGAATAAAAAGTGCTGACGAGAAAATAAGGCCAAATGATGTAGTTGTTTTTCATAACTCCTTTATTTACGGAGTAGGAATTGCAAGGATGAGTGGTAAAGAGATGGCTGAATCGGAAAAGGGAGTTGCAGTAGAAGTAAGAAGGAAATACAAACTAAATTGAAAT
>CAYXCK010000084.1:0-4988 GCA_964463575.1 uncultured archaeon | reverse complement strand
GGATCACTTCTGACATCTGAAAAGCAAACGGGATGGCAAGAGATATCCCAATACAGTTTAACTTCTCCAAATCCCTTTTTTATATATTCAGGTTGGCTATCTCATCCTCTCATCTTTTTGGCAGCAGTGCGGCATCTGAGCTTTCTATGATCAGCAAAATTTTTTAGAGCTAAAATTAAACTAGAACTCGGTGATGCTGAAATGCTTGAAAACGACTGCCTTATAACGGAAGAAGAGGCAAAGTTGAGAGAAGAAGTTAAGAGCTTCGTTGCCAGCGTTGATCCAGAATTGCTCAGAAAAATGGACAGAAATGAAATAGACTATCCATTTGAATTCGTAAGAAATTGCGCTGAAAAGAGATTACTTGGTCTCAGATTTCCAGAAGATTACGGAGGCAGGGGAATGACATGGTCCGCAGAAAGTGTTGCGCTCGAAGAAATCGGAGTCCTAGGTCTAGGACTTGGTTGCGCGTATTCAATGGTAAGCATAGTTGGCGAGGCTTTGTATAGATTTGGAAATGAGTGGCAAAAGGAGGAGTTTTTAAAACCAATAATAAAGGGTAGAAAAATATCGGCAGAAGGTTTAACTGAACCCCGAGGGGGGAGCGACTTTTTTGGAACGACCACTAAGGCTGAGAAAAAGGGAGATGTTTGGGTTCTTAACGGTTCGAAGAGGTTCATAGCCGGTGGGAAGGTTGCAGATTTTTATCTAATCTATGCAAGAACCGACCCCAATGCTCCGAGTCATAGGGCTTTGACGGCATTTATAGTGGAAAGGGATATGGGTGTAGAGGTTGAAGAAGTTTACAATTTACTTGGCTTTCGGGGAATGGGCACAGCAAGAATAGTTTTCAGAAATCTCGAAGTTCCAAAAGAATACGTTCTGGGTGAAGTCAATGGAGCCAGGGAGATTTTCAACAGAATGATGATTCCTGAAAGGTTGACTTCTGCGGCCGGCGCAATAGGTGGTGCGAGAGCTGCCATAGAAATGGCCATCAAATACTCCGACAAACGCAAGGCATTTGGAAGAAAGATAAGGGAATTTCAGGGAGTCAATTTTATGGTAGCCGAAGCTGTTACGATGATAGACGCTGCAAGAGCCTTGGTTTATAATGCTGCAAAAGCTGTTGATTTGTACGATGCCGGTAAATTCAACCAGGATCCAAGAAGACTCGTTAGCGAGGCAAAGCTATTCGCAACTGAGGTTCTCTGGGATGTTGTGAACAAAGCAATGCAGATAATGGGTGGTATCGGATACACTCAAGTATATCCAATCGAAAGGATGCTCAGAGATGCCAGATTGGCACCGATATGGACAGGAAGCAACGAAATCATGAAGGTGCTAATTCAGCATGAAACTTACAAGCTAATGGGTTTACCATCGAAAGACAGAGACTGCGAAAAAGATGCAATGGACTGGTACAAGGAATGGGAAAAAGTTTATGAATGAAATTCAAAAACCTCTGCCTTTTCTACTGCATTTTTTTCTAAATCTTCAAATTCCTCAAATTCCTTAACAATCTCAAGTTTGGCTTTAGTCTCAGGATGCTTCGCCACCATTAAGGAGCAACAATCCTCATAAGGAAGAATTGAGATTTCATAGGTTCCTATCTTTTTCGCTATCGCAATTATCTCTTCTTTATCAAATCCGAGCAGAGGTGGAAGAATCGCGAGTTTCGAGGCAGAATATATAACGTTTAGATTTTCCAACGTCTGACTTGCAACCTGCGAAATGTTGTCTCCCGTAACTATGGCCTTCGCTCTCTCTTTCTCGGCGATCGCATTTGCCATTCTCATCATGCTCCTCCTGTAAACGACCATTCTAAGCTTTGCTGGAACTATACGGATTATTTCGAGCTGAACTTCCTCGAAGGGTACCATGTAAAGCCTAATTGAACCCTGGTACTCCGCAAGTCTTTCGGCAATCATATGAATCTTCCTCCTGACATTTTCAGAATGAAGGGTTTTATTGAAGAAATGCACTAGAACAACTTCACAACCTCTTTTCATCGCCAAAAAACTCGCTACCGGACTGTCAATTCCGCCCGAAACTAGAGATACTACTTTTCCCGCAGTTCCTACCGGAAGACCGCCTATTCCCTCTAATCTCTGTGAGTAAACCAAAGCCTCGTTCCCTATTTCAATCCAAATAGTAACATCTGGATTTTCCAAATCCACTTTTTTTCCGGTTTTTTCGACCACAAAACTTCCAATGACTCTGTTAATTTCTATAGAGTTCAAAGGAAATTTCTTGTTCCTTCTGGAAGCAGAGATTTTGAAAGTCTCGAATTTTTCGGGAAGCGTTCTCAACGTTGCCTCCTTAATTGCTTCGATTTCGAGTTCGGTTTTGTATCCTATACCAAAGTATCTTATTCCAGGAACTTTCTTGAGTCTCTCTTCAATTCCATCTCTGTATTCGACTTCTATCCATCCGTATCTTCTCTTTGCCCTTGCAAATCTTCTTATGTTTTCGACTAGTTTTCTTTCAAAGAAATCTCTGTTTTTTCCCTTGATTCCGATTTCTCCGTAGTGCACTATGCAGATCTTTTCCATATTAAGAGTTTGCAAAGATATTTAAGGGATTGTGGGGAGAATTTTCTATGGACATTACAGCGGCTGCTGAGAAAATAAGATCAATGGAAATTCGGGGAGCATCAAGAATCGCCAAATTCGCAGCCGAAGTTCTTAGAGATTACGCGACAAAAGTGAGGGACAATT
Organism: uncultured archaeon; assembly: GCA_964463575.1. Classification (GTDB taxonomy): domain Archaea; phylum Halobacteriota; class Archaeoglobi; order Archaeoglobales; family Archaeoglobaceae; genus WYZ-LMO2. The sequence continues at coordinate 2,271 of CAYXCK010000084.1, read as the reverse complement.
TCGATGAAGAGATGAAGAGAGCTGCTCAGATTCTGCTAAACACTCGTCCAACTGCCGTGAGTCTTTACAACGCGATAAATTACATAATGAGATACAAAGGAAAAAACATTGAAGAGAAAAGGGAGAACCTAATAAAAAGGGCTGAAGAGTTTATAAGCTGGGTCGAGGGTGCACAGAGGAGAATTGCCGAGATTGGAGAAAAAAGAATAAAAGATGGATATACTCTGCTCACGCACTGCAATTCCTCGACAGCAATCGCTGTTATAAAAAAAGCGCACGAAACGGGGAAGAACATAAAAGTCTTCGCAACTGAGTCGCGACCGAGATGGCAGGGGCACATTACGGCCAGACAACTAAAAGAATGCGGAATCGACGTCACCGTTATCGTCGATTCAGCTGTGAGATTTTTCATGAAAGAAGTAGACATGGTAATAGTCGGAGCGGATACGATAACTGCAAATGGTGCCCTTATAAACAAGATAGGTACCTCACAGATTGCTCTTTGTGCAAAGGAGGCGAGGGTACCCTTTGTTGTTGCTGCCGAAACATACAAATTCAGTCCCAGAACTCTGGCCGGAGAACTGGTATTGATCGAAGAGAGGTCTGAAGACGAGGTTTTACCCAAAGACCTGCTCAGCCTAGGAATAAAAGCAAGAAATCCGGCATTCGATGTTACTCCTAGGGACTACATCGATGTCATAATAACGGAAATAGGTGCAATACCCCCAGAAATGGCCTATATCGTGATAAAGCAAAGACTTGGCTATGAAGAAGTGGTAGAAGAGGAGATGAAAATTTACGACTACGACTAGCGTTTTTCCCTAGGCATACAGATTATCTCCTTTATTTGAGCATCGAAGAAGTTATTCATATGGGCCGGACGGATCACCACTGCTGTATCCGCCCCTCTCGCCCTACCTCCAACTGAAATGACTTCGGTTATTGGAATTGCGCCACTGTCGGCAGCCATTATCGCTATTTCAACGCAAACCTTTAATCCATGCCCAAACAGAGATCTAAGGGCTTCGGCTATCGCCTCAACTCTGCTTACACCTCCAAGTTTTCTGCTTATACTCCTTTCAATTCCTGAAAGAACGTGGGACTGTCTTACGATTATCACACCTCTGCTCCTCAAAAAGTGCTCGGTTTCTGCGTCCATCGTATTCTTACCTTCCTCGATGAAACCGGTGTGATAAGTCACAACCACAAGCTTAATGTCCCCACTCAAGAATTCCAACGCCTTCTTGGCAGTTTCACCATAGGATGATGCAACAACAATGTATTTTATTCCGAGTTCTCGCGCCCTTTCAAAGGCAAGTTTAAGAGTCATCTCGGTATTTTGCGGTCCGGGTTTTTCGAAATAAACTATTTTTCTTTCAATCATCCCGACCACCCGAGAAATAGCACAAAAGCGAGGATCATGAGAATAATAGCCAAAATACTCGCTATTATTGCCATTCTCGCCTCTCCGAATATGATGGGCAAGGGTCCGATCAATACAATGCCCCCAAATTTCTTCTCAGTTTTTGGTTCAATTTTCACCTCTTCCGCTTCGAGAAATTTCGAAAGAAAACTGAAAAGAAGGAGTAACACGAGAATTGCAAATGTTAAAAGGATGAGAAAAGTAGCTATTGCGACATCTGAAGCAACAGCTATAGGTATAGGTCCTATCAAAACTACGGCTCCATAGTGTGTCGCGTTAAGACTCAGCGCGAAGATGGCAAGAAACAAGATTGCAAGCGCCAGTATTACCCATCTCACAATTCCAATCTCTCGTCAGGGATAAAAAAGTTCTCCCTCAATGAGTTCCCTCAAGCCTCTTCCATCGAGCTCCACAATTTCTTTTCCGTTATAAATTTGCACTTTAGAGATTCTTTCGAGAATCCAAGATACTTCTCCACCAAGTTTCCAAATCGCTATAGCCGAATACGCCAAGAACTTCTGGTCTCTGAGCTTTGACGCCATTTCTTCAAGTAATGTTTTTGCTTCCGTCCCTTTGTAGATCTCTGAATTTCTAAAAATTCCATATGCTACGTAGCTCCTTTCGACTTCTTCGTTTTCGAGCAAATACAAAAACTTTAATTTGAAGCTCTGAAAAATATCCGGGTTGTTCCTTCCTATTTCCGCAATGGCTAAAGGAGCCCCGACGCAATAAGCTCCGGACTCGTCGCTTAAAAGCCAGAAAAGTCTTAAAATGTAATTTCTAGCATTTGATTTTGCAAGTATGCCTAAAGCTTCCGCAGCCTTAAATCTAAGCAACTCGTCAGAGCT
>CAYXCK010000083.1:0-5002 GCA_964463575.1 uncultured archaeon | reverse complement strand
GGGTAGTTGGATGCAGAAGTTAAAAAATCCGCAATATCTCACAAAAGTCAAACCTCAAAAGTTACGTTTTCAAGTTCTTCGAGCTCCAAAAGCATTTTCTCGAGCTCTTCTAGCTCTTTCTGGATATCTTCAATTCCCAGATCGCCCCCAGTACTCTGTTCCGCCGGAGTTTGTGTGGGAGTTGGAGTTGGTTTCGAAGGAGTTGTGGCCGGCGTTACAGGCGCCTTTCCGCTTTCAGGTGAGGAACAGCCAAGAAAAAGCAGTGATAGGACTATTAAAAAAATGCTGAATCGCTTCATCGATCAACACCCGAACCCAAAGCTTATATCGCCACTTCCGCTCAAAGATCCGTTTACAAACTTCTGGTTTACGCATTGCTTGTATACATAACTCGCGTTCCCCTCGTTTAAAATAAGGGTTCCGTTTCCATGTGCCATTATCTTGAAATTACCGTTGCCGCTAACATTTACATTTCCTCTTACAACGAGGGCTTCAATCCTTTCAGCCGCCCCTTTTGACTGGCTTTTGGCAGTTGCCTCAAGAACGCTAAAAGTTCCATTTCCCTTTATAAGCGCTGTCATGTTTCCGGTAAGAGCGAAATTTCCGTTAACATTTGCCATAAGAATTCCATCGCTGGGCTTGGGATTGTACTCTTTCACAAGTCTCTTCGCTTCATTAAACGCGTTCATTACCTTCTGATTCAGCTCTGTAATATCCTTTAGTGTAACATTACCCCCGGCAATCTTTCCCTTGGCGCTTTGCAACGTTGAATTTGCTTCGTTTATGGCATTTCTCAACTGCGTAGTATCCAGTCCATAGCCCTCAAAGCGGTCAGCAATTTCATCAAGTTTTACAAGAACGTTCTCAATGTGCGAGACGTAATTTTCATATGCTATCATTCTCATCTCTTTAGAAATTCCCAGCCAGACTTCCCTGCTTTCTCTCATTGCATTTCTGAGTTCATCGTAGTTTTTTGCACTCCCTATTCTGGCCCTGATTTCATTTATCCTGTTCTCCACATTGTTTATTCTCTCCTGTATCCTTAGCTTTGATTCCTGACCGATGTTTGATTCCTCAACCCTCACCCGGAGTCTCTCCATCCATCTATCGCAATTCTGCAACCAAGTCATCATCCTCTCTTTATGCTCCTGAAACCTTTTTTCCATTTCATCTCCCTTTCCAGCACCAAATGCCTTCCCTAGTCCCGGCTTTTCATCCGGACTTGCCGCGATTGCCGGAACCGTTGCAAGTAGCGCCAATGCAACTACTAGCAGCACCCACTTCATCCCCATCACCAAGTTTAATTGCATCTTCGTTAAATATATAGAAACTTTCCAGCTTCAATGCTTTAAAGATTTACCATGCTTTATTAAGCTTCACAAAGCTTTCGAATATTTCTTTTTTGAAAATTCTCCAAAGATTTAACGTTATTCTTGCTTTTTCCTACTGAGAAGTTGAAACAAAAACTCCATGGATAATCCTTGCAAGCTCAACTGCAGCGTCGCCCAATCTTTGCGAGGGCCTAGATACTATGTCCGCATCGATGACAAAAACCCTCCCATTCTTCACGGCTTCAACGTTTTTGAGCAGAGGATCGCTTATAACCCATTTGTATACAACATCTTCACCCTTGCCCATACCGGTTCCGCTGCTGACAACTATCAACTCGGGATTTGCGGAAATTATGTCCTCAACGCTTACAGCTCTCCAGCCATCGAACACAAATGCGTTTTCCCCTCCCGAAACCTGGATCAACTCGTCTATAAATGTGTTTCTCCCACTCACAAAAATTGGATCATGCCATAAGATGTGGGCAACCTTAACCCTCTTTTTTCCAGAAACAGCCTTTTTTACAGCTTCTATTTTTCTTTTCATATCCCCCACGACTTCCGATGCTTCCCGCTCGTGACCTGTTAGCTTTCCAATCTTAACTATGCTTTCCATAACATCGGATAAATTCTTTGGATTGAATGCCACAACTTTCAGCCCAAAAGCCCTCATGGTCTCTATCGTCTGAAGCCCGTTGCCATAGGCCCCAACAACTAGATCTGGCTTCAGCGCCATAACCCGTTCGATGTTAACAGTAGAATACCCGCCAACAGTTTTCAGTCTTCCCTCCCTCTTAAGCTCGAGAACCTCTGGAGGGTAATTGCAGTAATCGGTAACCCCCACAACCTGCTCCCCGGCACCTATCGCGAAGAGTATTTCCGTGTTGCTTGGAGCGAGAGAGACTATCCTTTTCGGAATCCCTTCAACCTTGACTATATAATTTGTATCATCGACTATGTATGCCTCCTCCGGCAAATTTTCAGAAACGCAAAAAGAGAGAAAAACAAACAGCAATATTAAAATTACCTTCTTCATCTCTTCACAGCCCTCAAAGCAACGACTAATGCAATTGCCAGTAATGCCGCAAAAGCCCCAAATCCAGGCGTTCTTTCAACCGGAGTCTTGGATGTTATGTTTGCCGGAGTTTCTGTTTTTTCTGGAGTCGGTTGAACAGCCGGAGTTTCCAAAGGGGCCGGAGTTGTTTTTTCTATCTGAATTTCTTTGACTTCCAAAACTTTTACAGGTTTTATCGGGAAGGGTTTGCCCAGCAACGATATTACCGCGCAAACAGTCATGTATCCGGGATTTTCATCACTGTAACTGGTATACCTGAAGTATCCCTGTTCTGTCTGCAAAGCCAATAAATGCTCAACAACGCTTGTGTTGTTTCTTTTCCACTCCATCGGATTTATCCCAACGGAAACCAAAGCCTGAATTGTCCAAGCATCGCTTGCAGCATTGCTTGCGGAGCTTCCGAAATATCTCATTCCTCCGTCATCATTCTGGCCCGTTTTGAGGTATTCAACGGCCCTCTTAATTACCTCAGAATTTCTGGGCTCTTTTGCAGTCACAAGGGCTTGAATTGCAGCTGCAGTATCATCGAAATCGCTCTGCTCGCCCGGTGCCCAGGGAAAACCTCCATCCGGATTCTGCTGAGCCTTTAGCCATTCAGCAGACTTGCTAACGTTCTCCCCTACCGCCGAAAGTGCTATTATTCCCCAGATCGTCGTGTAAACGAAGTCCCCTATCTGCCCGTTTTCCTTCATTCTCCCCTTCAGCTTAGCAACTAGATCGATTCCCGAAAAATTCCTCGGATCCTCTCCTGCCGCGTATAGGGCAAGAATCGTTCTTGCATACTCGGCCGTACCCATTCTATCAATTTCTTCCGGAAGCTTTTCTCTAATGTAGTCCAGCGGATTTTTGCCCTCCTTAGTCCAGCTTCTCGGATCTTGGCCCGCTGCAGCAATTGCCATGATGGCCCATGAAGTCTTTGCAATACTTTCCTCCTCCCCCGGATTTGCAAAACCTCCGCTGCTTCTCTGCAGACTTTTTAGATATTCCAAGGCTTTAACTATCCTTGAATCTTCTTCCTTCAATGGGAAGTTTTCCCAATCCCTAGCAACAACTATGTGACTAAAGGAATCGACAAAGACCTTGAAAGTTATGTTTTTATCACGATTCACGACCTCGCTCTTCAACTTAACCCAAGTTCCGTTGTACTTGTAAAAGCTAATGTTTCCCCAAGATCCCGGAATCTCAAAAAACAGTTCGGCTTGAACGCTTCTGTTTACAAGAAATTCGAAACATTCGTATACATCCGCATAAATTACTTCAGGAGCATCTGTTTTTCGAATTTTGACTTCCAAGGGCCAAGAGGCTTTGAATTCAATCCTTTTAAGTGTTCCCAGATTCGTATCTATCGAGATTCCACGAAACTCCCGCCATTCTTCCTCCTTTTTCCTTTCACCAACGTTTAAAATTTTTGAACGAGAATCCATAGCGCCGTTGTTGTCCCAAACAGTTAAAATCACTTCGTAAGATCCCCCTTTTTTATATATGTGCTTCACAACCTTTCCCCACGCCTTTTCACCGTCGCCAAATTCCCAGAAATAGTCTACTATAAATCCATCGGGATCATAGGATTTCGATGCGTCAAAAACAACTTCATCACCTACAACTGGATTTTTCGGATAGAAATCAAAATCCGCAATTGGTTTTGTGTTTTCCTCCCATTTAAGCTGCACAAAAATTTCGTAGTTTGTTCCAATATAAATGTTAACCGAGAACTGCGAATTCTCAGGCGTATCGCTCATTCCCCTCGAGAAATACCATGTCACAACATCCCCGGGCTTTATTCTGTAATTCTGCGCTGCCGTTCCAGGAAGCGGATCTCTCGGATAGTTGACCCAGTACATCCAGCCGGATGTCTTTCCAGCATAGCCTGAGCAGATGCCCTTTATACAATCAACAAAAAGTCCCCAGTCCGTTGCCTTCAGGCTGTACGAGAAGCCTTTTATCATTGATGCCATCTCCAAAGCTCCTAATGCTGTTCTCCACTCGATGCTGTAGCTTTTTCCTTCAACTGTTTTTTCAAAGCTCCCGGAAGGGAGCGACTGGATTCCAGTAGTTGTGCCGGTAACGGTCCTCTGAGGCTGAGACTGAGGACATAATGAAACGTTCACGACCTTTTCCTCGATTTCGTTTCCAGAAATCGCCTTGACCCTCAAATAACCCTCAACCTGTGGCTTGAAAACAACTTCACTTCCTTCGGCAAAAATTGGAGTGCCGTCGTTGATGCGGATTACAAACAGAGAGGGCTTGTTCGCTGAAATTCTGAATTCTTCCCCCACACATTTCCCGGAAATTTCTAGCTGAAGGGCTAATACTGGAAATGAAAGGAACAATAAAAGAATCAAAATTTTCAGGAGTTTCATCAGCTCACCCTGCACAACTTGGGTTTAGAGATCGCAATGAATTTGTCCGGATAATTTTGAAGACTGTAAATTGCCGCGTAAAGTGTGTAATTTCCAGCTTCATTTCTCTGAGGAATATGGATTAAGACTGGAATTCTCAACTCATCGTTCTTTTTTAGATAAAATGTTGAGATGCCCGCGATGTAGTCTCCTCCTTCGCTAACACCGCTGACAACTGCTACAAACCAGCCTTCCTGAGC
>CAYXCK010000082.1:0-5259 GCA_964463575.1 uncultured archaeon | reverse complement strand
TTTTATAAATTCTTTAGGAGTTCGTAAGTCTCTTGAAATATCTTTTTAGTCACTTTTCGAAACTTTTTCGAAAGAGCACTTTTGGAGATGTAGAGATTTTTTGCCAACTCTTCCAAATTTATATTCCTCGGATCTTCTAAGAATCCATGTTTAAGGGCTGCTTCGATTATGAGCCTTTCCTCGAATGTAAATTTTTCAAGAGATGATACGAATTTAGCGAGACTTGGCAATATTTCCATGACTTTTGAGAAATCAACTATTGTTAGGTGAGTTTGCTTGAGAATTATGAAATTGTTCTTCTTTGATAACTCGCAAAGTGCATTTTCAAGGTCTTCTTTCCTGTCGAATCCGATGTGCCATATTTCTTTTCCTTTTCTAACAAAAAAAGGGCCTACGATGTATCCATGATTTCTCCTAATAGCATTCATCGCATCTGTGAAATCGATCGTCGTCCTGACGAGTGCCATGTTCTTTTTTCTTTCAAGAACTTCCAGTTCGAGAAATTTGGGTTGTCTTGAAAGCATTTCCAATGAGCGTTGAAGCTCCTCATCTGAGGAGGCAAAGATATAGCCTCTATTTACAAGTTTTGAATCTTTAAAATCCCAGTAAGTCATATAGTAAGAAACTTCCAGATCATCTGAGGTGTTTATGAACGGGCAATCATACTGTTCCATATCGAGCGTAATTATGTACACACCTATCGCCTCAAATCACCTTATTTTCTTTTAGTAATTTTAAATCTTTTGCATCCAGACCTAATACCTTCGTATATATATAAACGTTATCAGCGCCCACGGGTCTGCAAAGCCATTTTATTCTTCCAGGTGTTTCGCTCATTTTGCCAAAAGACGATCCCTGAACCAGCAGTTTTCCGTAATAGGGATCATTGAACGCTTTCAGGATATCTCTCTCAAAGTGAGCATCGTTTTCTGATGCTTGCTTTGGCGTGCATACCTTTCCAACGACCACGGTCCCCGTCCTTGTTTCATCAAGATTGTGCTCTTGCGCCAGTCGTACAATTTCGTCTCCATCTCTCTCTTGCGACCATTTTTCTATTTCCCTCTTCATTTCAATTTGATTTTCGAAAATCAATCTTTCCTTAGGGGTTGGAAATCTCTTAAATAAGTCGGGACGGCTGATCAACTCCGTTAAACCCTTCCAGTTCGGATCACTGTATGCCCCAATGAAAACGTATGAATCTCGGCTTTTTACGACCGTATAGGCAAATACTGCTGGATCATATGGACCGCTCCTAGGCACCAATCTTTTTGCTTCATGGTAATATTGGAGAAAATAGTTTGAATGTCTTAAAAGGCACTCACATGGGGAGACATCGATGAATTGTCCCTTACCGCTTTTCTCTCTCCAGAAAAGAGCTAAAAGGACACCGTATGCAGCCCAAGCACCACCAGTATACCATCCCAACCAGTTTCCTTCTCTAAGCGGGACTTTGTACTCTTCCGGGACCTCTGGATCAAACTCGGCCTCTCCTGTCGCATACATCAAAGAACTGCGAGCTTGTTCTATGATATCGTAACTGCGCATTTTCTTTACATGGGGGCCGAAGGAACCGGACGTTGAAATTGCCACATAAATAAGCCTGGGATTTTCTTCTCTTAGCGTTTTGTACCCTATACCGAGTTCGTCAGCTTCACCGGGTTTGAAGGTCTCAATAACGACGTCGGATTTCTTTACGAGCTTTTTATAAAGTTCTTTACCACGTTCGGTTCGCAGGTTTAGCGTTATATAGTATTTATTCCTTCCCTCTGCAAGGAAAGCTAGCCCGGTATCCTTGTGTTTAATACCGAAAGGTGTCATCTTTCTAGCGATGTCTCCCTCAGGTGGTTCGATTTTTATAACCTCAGCTCCCAGTTCGGCCAAAATAGATGAAGCAAAAAGTCCTGCAAAATTTCCATAGCTGACGTCAAGCACCCTGATCCCCTCTAGGGCTTCTGGCTTCTCATATACTTTAGCCGGATCCGTAACGCTTTTTGCCCATTCAAAATAGCTTTCCATTTTTTCTCACCTAGAAGAAAAGCCCGGATTTTCCATCCCAATCCTCTGGCGGAGAAGCTCCTTTTCTGTCACTCCATTTTCCTATAACACCTTTTTCTTCAAGAGACCTAATCTCATCCACCGACATACCGAGCAATCTTATAAATACGTGCTCGTTGTCGAAACCCACCGGTCTTCCCACCCACTTAATTCTTCCGGGGGTCTCACTCATCTTCATCGCTTGAACTTCGGCAACTTCTCCGTACAAATGGTCTTCTAGAATCCAAACTGTTCTTCTCGCTCTGAAATGCTCCGAATGGTATATATCTCCAGGACTCAAAACCTTGGAGCATGGAAAACCGTACCTTTCACCCATCTCCTCAATTTCGTTGGACGTTAGGTTCTCGCACCACTTGGAAATTGCTAAGTCAATCTCCTCCGCGACTTTTGGAATTAGTCTGTCTTCCGGATTTTCATATTTCTTTAAATCCTCCCGTCCCATGGCCGAACAGAGGCCTAGAAATTCTTCTGGTGTAAAAGCTGCAATTGCAACGAAACCATCTTTTGTTCTGTATACGTTCGATGGCACTATTGCGAGGTCTCTGTTTCCTACTCTATCCCTATCGTTTCCAGTTAACCCTATGTAAACCCAAGTCCAGTCCATCATCCTAATTGCGCTCTCGATCTGGGTAACATCGATAAACTGGCCCTTTCCTGTTCTCTTTTTGTAAATCAATGCGGCCAAAACTGCAATTGCGCCTGTAATCGATGTCTGGAAATCGAGTATCCATGCCCCGGATTTTATGGGAGGTCTTCCCGGAAATCCTGTTATATGCATCAAACCACTCTCTGCTTGGGCCACTGCATCGTATGAAACTCTTAAAGCATTTTTGCCCCATTGACCGAAGCCTGAGCAAGCCACATAGATGATATCGGGTTTAATTTTGGACAATTGCCTATACCCTATGCCCCATTTATCAAGGGTTCCAGGCCTGTAGTTATCAACAACCACATCGGATTTTCTCGCGATCCTGTAGATTAGTTCCTTTCCTTCGTTTTTCCTTAAATCTATTGCCACATGGTACTTGTTGTGGTTCTGCTCTTCAAAACCCGGGGATAGATTTCTGTAATAGAAGAAACCTGGTGTGACGGTTCTCATAACGTCTCCTATTCCGGGGAGTTCTACCTTAATAACTTCTGCCCCGAATTCGGCTAGAAAATCTGTTAATGCAGGACCTAAAACAACGTTGCACAGTTCAAGCACTCTGATTCCTTCTAGGGCTTCTGGCTTTTCCGAAATCTTGTTTGGATCAAAAATTTTTTGATAAAAATTGTCTTCCCTCATAACTCCATCGCAGCCTTTATGTCTGGGTCTATCTCATCCTCGGATGCGCTTTTTGTGATAAAGGAAACAAAGATTATGGCTAAAAGGGAAAGCAGCAAGACTAGTACATAACTTGGTATTCCGTAGGGCATTTTGAACTTGAATATCTGTTCAAGGATTAAGAAAACTATGTTTAGGCCTAAGGCAATGCTAAGACTCGCAATGGCTGCTTCTCTGGTTGCCCTTTTCCAGTTCAAACCTATTGCGAGAATGGGAACAAGTGCAGATGCAAAGTAGCCCCATCCAAGTGCTCCCAGTATTGCTACCAAATATCCTCCGAAATAACCGAATAACAGGGCGAAGAGTGTGAGAAGAACCGTTACAATCCTTCCCCAGAATATCTGTTTTTCGTAGGCTATTTCCCTTTTCAATGCCTTGGGTAGATCTCTGACGATTGCTGCGGTTCCTATTGAAATAAAGCCGCTCGAAGTTGACATGATAGCTGCCAACAAGCCTGCATAAACGATTCCAGCAATCCATGACGGTATTTGGCTAAGAAATGCGGTTGCAGCTTCATCGGGTTTTGCCAAGGGTTGTAGTTTTCCGGTCACAACAAACCAAAGAGCAGTATACCCTACGAATATCCATAGCAAGCTCGAAAGCATGTAACTTCCTCCGCTTATTACTCCACCCCATTTCAGATCCTTGTAAGTTCTAACCGCCAAGAATTTTGTAGCTAAATGCGGCTGTCCCAGATTTCCGATAGCGAATATGAAATACCACATCAGCGCCAACATCCAGGTACCTATTCCAAGTGGATCTATCAGAACTGGGTCTTTTTGGGCTAATGGTGTGAAGAGACCTTCAGTTCCACCTGTCACAACCAAGGCAATTATTAGAACACCGATAGCGGCGATCAGCATAACTGCCCCTTGGAAAACGTCTGTAAGTATGCTTGCAACCATTCCTGCCACAACGGTGTAAATCATCGTTATACCGAAAATTGCTAAAATGCCTAGTTCTAGGGGCACGCCCAGCAATCCTGAGACGACGTATCCTCCAGCCATTACTTGGGTACCGAGATACGCTATAACTCCTAAGATGAGACATAGAGCCAGCAAACCGCGAACTGCGTCGCTCTTGAATCTGTCACCGGCTATTTCAGGTAGAGTTGCAAATCTCCTGACTTCTGCTAGGGCTCTGAGCCTCTTGCCGATTATCCACCACGAAAATCCGAATGCAACTGACTGAGTAAGAGTTATCCAGAGTGAAATGGCCCCCCTGCTATAAACCAACCCCGGTCCACCTACAAAACCAAAACCGCTCATTATAGCTGCAAAACTGGCAATACCGATTATCACTGGACCAAACAGCCTGTGTGCTGCAAAATAATGTTCGGGCTGTTTTATAAACCTTTTCCCTAGGATTCCGATCAGAAAGGAAATTATGAAGTAAATTATTACCAGACTCACGATTACTGGGTCGCTCATTTTATTTCACCTCCTCTTTTTTGATCTTCCTGAGAAATTCATTCCACTCTTCATCACTCAAAACCGCCTTGGAGAAAAGCAATGCGTAGCTAAGGGTAACGGGGACGAAACTGAGTAGCCACATGGCCGGAAATAGGAGGAAAAACCCTGGATGCATGCCAAGAATGGTGAAATCTGGAATCTTTTTGTAGTAAATTTGCCAGTAGTAGAAAATTCCCGTCAGACAGGCAGACCAGATTATGAAGGAAGCTAAAGCTAGCCATTTGCCAGCTCCAATTTTGTTTCCCTTTATAGTTGCCAATAACAGCCAGAGAGAAAGATTGAGCGCCATTAAATAGCCAAAAAGGACCCATGCATTAACCAAGGCTGCAACTAGCATTATTAGCGCTGTAATTCCTATAGAGACTATAACCTTTGTTCGGGTATCCATAATAACAAATTTAAAAATAA
>CAYXCK010000081.1:0-5298 GCA_964463575.1 uncultured archaeon | reverse complement strand
TGTAAATTTTTTTGAGAAGTTTCAGACTCTTTAACGCCAAGTAATACTAAATATTCCTTAAGCATTCTTGGAAATTTCGATGCCTCTACAAAACGAAGACCTAGTTTTTCGCTCCATTTCTTTATTCCGACATCACTACTGACAACTCCTGCCTCCAACTCTTTTGCGAGCAATAGAACATCCAAGTCTGGAGCGCTATCCAGCAATCCTTGTCTCATCACAGTTCTATATTTATCTCTAAATTTGGAAATCAGGTTTGCGGTATCTTCTTCTAGTTTTTCTGACGCTTTTCCAATTGCTGAAGCTTCAAGAATGAAGTCTTCGGCTAGTCTTCTTCCTCTATTGATTTTCTGTCTAACAGAAATTATGTATTCGTAAAATATTGCTGCGGGAATCTTAACCTCGTATCTGTTTGGTGTTTTCTTCACCAGCCAAGTATCAAGTTTTATGAACGTGCTTTCACTACATTCATTCCTCCTTAGGAACGTCATCAACTCAGAATAGACAGAAGGATATGGGATATAACAACTTATATCTAGCTTTAACCTCGCGAGAGCTATGAGATCTAGTATTTCGTTTGCCGATTCACATACTGAAGAATAATGCTCCTTTTCCCTTAGAGCAGAGTCTGTTATCGCTGTTGTGTCAAGCACAAAGCGCTGTCGCATCTATTTTTGTTTTTGCAAATAGAAATAAATATCTTTCGAGCGGACAGCTTTAGTTAAGGCTAAGAGATTCTGCGTTTGAAACGTATTCATAGATTTTGAAAGCTTGCTAAAGCCTTGGAGGTTCGATGCTTCTCTCAAAACAGCTTCTAGAATTTTCCCTTTCCATGACTGACTCAAAATCTTTTTCTGAGCCTTTAATAGAGAACAAGTTTCTGACGTTTGTTAGACTTACAATTTTGTATAATTATATAAACAAAATATTTAAAAGAAATTTTAATTGTAACTATTTTATAACTCGACAAGGTGTTGTTTTATGGAATCTTTAAGAAAGTTGCCGACTGTGCTTCAAGCTGACGAGCTGGTGGATAAGATCTTCCGTAGGAGTTCAAAGATCAGAGGAGGAGATCTGAGAGAGAGGATCATAAACAAACTCGCTACCATTTCGAATGTTTCTAGAGATTATTTCGAGAAAATAATCTCATCCCATCCTAATTACGACACTCTTCCAACTTTCTATCGTGAATTAGTAGATCTAATAGTAGGGATTGAAAATCTGAAAAAAGCGCTATCGTCGTTAAAATGGGCTAATGAAATGATTCAGAAGATAGTAACAAAAAGCATTAAAGAAATCCGAAAGGGAAAAAATCCTTTAGAGGTGTACAGAAGTGCCTGCGGAAGGATTTCTTCAGTAATTGAAGATATCGATAACGAACTCAGATTCTTGAACCAAGCAAAGCAAAAGATGAGAGAAATACCCACACTAAGAGACATGCCAACAGTAGTAGTTGCAGGATGCCCCAACGTCGGAAAATCGAGCTTTGTTGCACGGGTCAGTACTGCCAAACCAGAAATTGCTGATTATCCATTTACGACTCAGAAAATCATAATTGGCTATACTCCTGAGATACAGATAATCGATACACCTGGACTACTTGATAGGCCGTTGGCTAGGAGAAGCAAAATAGAGAGAAAAGCAATTCTCTGTCTCAAAAATGCAGCGGATGCAATACTGTTCATCATAGACCCTACGGAGACATGTGGATATCCTATGAGTTCTCAACTTTCACTTCTCGAAGAGATAAAGAAGACTTTTGGAAAACCGATACTCGAAGTTTACAGTAAAGCAGATTTGCACAACTTTAGGGATAGGATCGCTTTTTCAGCAAAAAATGGTGAAGGGGTTAAAGAAGTTCTGGAAGAGATTACGAAAATTGCAAAAAAAGTCTACTCGCAAACATCCACTTTTATTGCCGATTCAGGACAGACTTCTACACAAGAACAGCATTCCTGACAGTCTTCTGGACGTGCTGGGGTGCTTTTGCCCTCATCATTAAACTCAAAAACACTCCCCGGACAGACTGATATACATTCACCGCATCCGCTGCATTTTTCCTGATCTACCATAACAACTACCATTCTAAATCACCTCCGCAAAAGGAAGGGAGGAGAATATTTATCCTTTTTGCTTTTTTCCTATTAGCTGAAAAATCACGAGCCGAGCATTTTTTCTTCCCATTTCTTTAAGTAAGCCGAACTCTGACTTACGTCACTGAAAATGCTTGATGCCCTTTCAATGTCTTCTAGTTCTATTTTTCCAGATTTTCTGAGCTTTGCGAATTCATAAGCCGGTGCCAGCAGTTGGACAGCATATCTGAGACTCATTCTCTCTCCGATGTCTGTTAGCCTCTCTACGGCTTCTTTTGAGAGGGAGACACCCATTTCAGCTGCCCTTATCTCTATAATTGTTCTAATTTCTTCTCTAGTGTATGGTTCCGTTGTAATTATCAGAAGTCTATCAAGCAAGTCCAACGGGATACCATGGGGGGCAACAACGTCTGTACCCCTTATTTTCGCAAATCCTCTGTTCGATGCCAGTATTATTATTGGAGCCATTTCGGATTCCATTGCCCGATTCATGAAAGCAAAAAGCTCTATGTCCATCATATGGGTTTCGTCGATGAACAAAACACCAGGTAAAAGTTCAGCTCTGCCCTCTTCAATCCATCTTCTAACTTGCTCATCGACGGCTTGTCGTACTTCGTTGTCTATTTCTCTGCTCGTGCTGCTGAAAAGACTAAATATGCTCCTTTTTGCATTCGCTTCGTCAAGGTCGTGGAGTGTCAGAACATAGGTGAACTCCCTTTCTTTTTCAACCCTACCGGAAGGAACTGGGACAACTTCGTCTTCACCTATGTCATACTTTTTCCTTGCTTTTTCGCTTTTTCCGAGTTTACTTACCCTACCAGTTTCCTTGTCTATTATTATTACGTCTCCGATCTCAATTCCTTGATAAAGGAAGTTCAAAGCAACTCTAGTCCCAACACTGAAGCTTCTTTTCTCGTCCTTCGTTGCAAGCGTTAAAGTTGCTGACTCGGGTATTTTCTGCGTTGGATTGTATGGGTTTGGAACCATGTTGTAATCCAAACCGACGACTTCCCCCTCCAAAACCATTCTTCTTTCCTTTATTCTAACACCTATCGCTTTCCTCATTGCTTGAATTAACGCTTCTGTTTTCTTCATCTCGGCACTGTAAAACTCACTTGCAGAAACATGAACGAATGGTATATCCTTTCCAAGTTCCTTGCTTATCGCAACAGCTATGGCAGTCTTTCCAGTCCCGGGAGGTCCTGCGAGTAGAATTCCCCTTCCAGCCATTTTTCCTTCCTTTATAAGCCTTACAATTACTCCGGCTGCCTCTCTTGCCTTTTTTTGTCCGACAAGACCATCTGCGACTTCCTTGGCTCGCAGGTTCTCATCGAGTCCCAAGCCACGGATATGAGAATGAGCACTAACTCTCTCAAACCTTCCGAGCTCCGTTATCATCAGGAAGAGTAGTAGGAACTGATATATATCTCCCTCGGTTTATAGCTGAAAGTCCTCTTTATCAGTGGGGAAATAAAAAGAACTTAAAAAATACTTCTTTCTGCAGTTACAATCAAAACTTTCATTTTTCAAGATCGAAGCGAAAATATGGTTATTGAGCATAATTTCCTTTCTGGGCGCCGGCTTCTCAGCTTTTGCTCAGCTCCAAGAATCGGCTTTAGCTTTGATATCAATTTAGTCTGGAAGTTGAAACTCCAACTCTTTTGGAGACTGAGGAGACTAAGCACAAATTTTATTAGCATAAAATAAAAGAATTTGCGAGGTGTATGGATGGGTTTCTTTGCAAGATTGAAGAAGAAACTCAGATTCCTTTATAGGCTTTTTCTTAGAAAGGATAAACTAAAGATTGGAATATACGGTCCACCCAATGCTGGAAAAACAACTTTGGCAAATAGAATTCTTCGAGATTGGGTTGGAGAAATAATAGGTACTCCAAGTGAAATTCCGCACGAAACAAGAAGAGTAAAGTTGAGGGAGGGTGTTAAGATCCAGGTGGATGGGAAAAGTATAACAATAGATGTTGTAGACACTCCAGGAATTGCTGCAAAAGTAGATTTTCATGACTTCTTGAAATACGGTCTTAGTGAGGAAGAAGCAAAAAGAAGAGCTAAAGAAGCAACTGAGGGTGTTATTGAAGCTATAAAATGGCTAGATGATTTAGACGGGATTTTACTAGTAATGGATGCCACCGAAGATCCATATACTCAAGTAAATGTTACAATAGTTGGAAACATAGAAGCCAGAAAATTACCTCTGATAATAGTTGCAAACAAGATAGACCTACCAACAGCCTCACCAGCGAGAATAAAGGCGGCCTTTCCACAACATCAGGTAGTTCCAGTTTCTGCTCTGAAAGGGATAAACATAGATGCACTTTACAAGGCAATGGCAGAGAAGTTTGGGTGATGATTATGGAAGTGAACTTAATCTCAAAAGAGAAACTTAGCAAAATGGGGTCGATGGAGAAAATAAGGATGATTCTCGACAGTGTGAAAGAGGGAAAAATTGTCGTTCTCGAAACTGGCCTAACACCAGAAGAAGAGGCAAAGCTTATAGAAGTCACGATGCTCGAGATAGATCACGAGAACTTCGTTGGAATTGAGCTTGAGAGTTATCCTCAGAAAGAGAAGTCTTTTCTTTCGAGAATTCTTGGCAAGAAACGGGGTAGAATGACAATAATAGGACCAGCAAACAAGCTGAAAACTTTGGAAAAAAGAGAAGATTTAATAAGAGCTCTGATAACCTGATATGCCCCACAAATGCACAAATTGTGGCAAGCTTTACGCTGATGGAGACATGCGATTACTCCAAGGATGCGAATGCGGAAATAATAGGTTTCTATACATTCCAAAGGAGAAAAAAGAAAAGACAGAAGTCGAGGAAATAAAGAAGGAATTAACAAGATTTGGTATAGAGAGTATAAGAATAATAGCACCCGGACAATACGAGATAAACCTTGAAAAGTTATTCGAAAGGGAGGAGATAATAATCGCCCTCGAAGAAGACGGAAAATACGTCATACATCTACCTTCTTTGTTAAAAAAGAAACCTAAGGAATAATTTCTGTCGTGTTCAGAAATTTGGGATATTTTATTTCATATCTAAACTTCTCTAAAATCTCCTTGTAGCTTAAAAGGGAATCCACGAGATTTTTAACTGTTTTGCAAACCAGTTTAAAGCCTTTTTCCCCCCAAAGTCTTTCCCTATTGAAAAAAAGGCATCTGCCCCCGCAAAAGCCGAAATAATT
>CAYXCK010000080.1:0-5348 GCA_964463575.1 uncultured archaeon | reverse complement strand
CCTCCGGAGAATCTGAAGAGCGTTCTGGATTTGAAAGAAATAAAGATTCTGCACACTCCCGGCCATACACCGGGAAGTGTTTGCATTTTCGAGGGAGAAAAGGCCTATTGCGGAGACCTGCTGAGAGGAAATGCAAAGCTATCGCACAAAAGCTTCTGCAGCGAATATGGAAGATATCTGGATTCAGTCAGAACCTTTTTAAATCTTGAATGGAAAACAGCCTTTCCTGGCCATGGAAGGGAAATAGAAAAGAGTTTCGCACTGAAAAAGCTTAAAAATTTTTAAAAATTATCTGACCGGTATTTTAAGGCTTGGATTCCAGTGGCAGTCCCAGCACTCCGGCTTTATTCCAACGTAATCATGGCACTTGTCGCAGAAAACTGTCTTATCTTGGTGGCATTCCCAGCAGGTGTTCGTGGAAGCATGGAATTCTTTGCCGTATGTGAAGCTGTGGTAAATCCTGCCTCCCTCGGCACCGTGCCTTATGGCGCTAATCCTCCATTCCTGAAGCAACAACATGTGGTTTGCCCTCATCCATTCCGCACTCTCCACACATTCTCCCCTCGGCTTTGTTATCTCGGGATAGTGTCCTAGGCTTTTGGCCATCGCATTGTAAATCAGAGGACCGAAAGCCAGTGCGAGGAAAACGATTATAAGCGGGATAACGTATTTCTTGTGGTACATCTCAATCCCTCCTTATCAGGGGTTCTCCCCTAAGATCCGTTGTTCTTTCTTTTTCTCCCTTCATAATCAGCGCGTTGCCTACGAGTTCCATCATTCCGCCGACTGCAACTGGTAGCTTCCAGTACTCAAGCAAATGCGGAAATGCTGCCTTGTCTATAGCACATAGCGTGCAAAGGTAGTTTACACCGTATTTTCTGTTTACCTCTCTCAGCGCCATTGCTCTCGGCATTCCTCCCCTCATCCTGAGATCCATAACCTCCTCGGTTAGCAAACCGCCGCCACTGCCGCAGCAGTAGCTTTTCTCTCTTATCGTATGCTCTGGCATTTCGTAGAAGAACCTGCAAACGTTCTTTATCACATATCTCGGCTCCTCAAGAAGTCCCATTGCCCTCGCATAGTTGCATGCATCGTGAAGGGTTACTATCCACTTATCGTTTCTCGTAGGATCAAGCTTGAGCTTCTTGTGTGCAATCAGGTCCGCGACAAATTCTGCTATATGGACCATTTTTGTGCTGGCGGCATTCTCGAAATATGTTCCGGTTATAGGGCTTACCGGATCCTCGAGTGTTTTTGGAGGTTCGTTCATCGTTGCAAGGTACTGATGCTTGTCCCTCCACATGTGCCCACATTCCCCACCAAGAATCCACTTAACCCCGAGCCTTTCTGCCTCTTGGTAAATTTTTGCGTTCAGCTTCTGCGCCAGTTCATAGCTTATGAATGTGCCGAAGTTACCGCCTTCGCTGGCATAAGTTGACCATGTGTAATCAAGGCCTATTTCGTGGAAAAGCATGAGATAGCCCATGCATACATACCAGTGGGGAGTTGCAAAGAAGTCAGCCGAGGGCGCTACGAAGAGAATCTCCGCCCCTTTCTTGTTTATCGGAACCTCTATTTCAATCCCGGTAATGTTGTAGACGTCCTCGGCAACACTTTGTAAAGCTCCAGCTATTCCTCCTGGAAAAAGCCCAAGATGATTTCCGGTTCTTGCAGAACTCGCTATCGAGATCAGAGAAAACCTATGAACAACACCTATTTCCTTTAGAAGCATCCTTACTATCCATGTAACCTCCGCAGTATCTATGCCATATGGGCAAAAAACGCTACAGCGCCTGCAAAGGGAGCACTGATAAGCATAGTAGTATAGCTCCTTTATGACGTCCTCAGTTAGATCCCTTGCCCCAGCAATTTTCCCGAGCTTTCCGGCTGGTGTAAAATAGCGCCTGTAAATCGACCTTATCAGCTCTGCTCTTGCTACGGGCATGTTCTTGGGGTCTCCAGTGCCGATGTAGTAATGGCATTTGTCGGCGCAGGCTCCACAGCGGACGCATATGTCCATAAAGAGCTTGAAGCTCCTGAACTTTTCCAGATACTCCTTCATCTTCGTAAGGAATATCTCCCTCCAGTTTGGAGGCAGCTTCCAGTCCTTATCCAGCGGACTCCATTCCCTAACAAAGGGAAGTTCTAGGTATTTTGCATCGCTGATGCGGAATGAGTAGTGGTAGTATCCGTGCTTGAATTCAGTAGTTGGCTTCAGCAACTCCCTCCAGCTTGGAAATCTTTGCTCGATCCTAACTTTTTCAGCAACATGCTTTTCCATCACAACACCTCCGGCTTAACCTTGTATCCACTTTCAGCAATTTCATCAAGCTGATCCTTGTATGCTTCATAATACTCCTGCCAAGTTATGCCCTTGTACGGAGGATTCCAAGGATTAATGTGCCTTTCAGCTCTGTTGTTGTTCGGCATGTTCCTAGTCGGGGAGAAGAATATACCACCGGCATGCATCAGCTTGCTGAATGGGAAATAGGCTATTAAAAAGCTTCCAAGCGCAAAGTGTATGTAAAACATCGGCTCTATTGAGTTGGCGAATTCTATTGCCTGCGGAATGTTGAAGGCCATAAGGCTCAGCAGAAGTCCTTTAACCGCGGAGATGTCAACCTTGATGAAGTACCTCATCACGTTTCCCGATATCACGATTGCAAGTAGCAGTAACAGGGCGAAATGATCGCTCGGCAAGCTTATGCAGCGCTCCCTAGAAAGGAATATTCTCCTGAACCAGAGAAGGAACAGGGCGGCGATTATTGTTACCCCCGAAACGTAAACGGAAGGTATAAAAACGCCCTTAAACGCTTCAAGCTCGGAAATCATCTCAACAAATGATGGAACAGGTTCTAGGAAGAACTTTGTGTGCCTTATCAGCACGAGAAGCAGACAGTAGTGGAAGAGGATTGCAAAGAGCCAGAGCCATCTTGCATCCCTCTGCGATAGCCTGTCCAGATAATAGCGGGTGTTTTTGAGAAGGCTCCTGAATGCAAAGATCTCCAAAATCATTCTAACAGCTGTTTCCCATTTCGTGTATGGGGAATCGAAACGGTCGTAAATAGTGCGCTTAATGAATTTCAGCGATTTTTGCTGTCCGCTCGTTGTTGGAATTTTTAAGGGAACGGCGCTCTTTGCCCAGTAGATGAACTTGTAAACGACTCCGACAACGAATATTGCAAACGCTATGTACGGAATAATTATGCCGAGGACTATCCCAATCATTCTTCCACCACCACCGCCTTCTCAGGTATTATTGGCAAAAACTTCGCAGCCACAACAAAGGCCAGAAATACCCCAGAAAGCAGTCCGATAACCTGAAGCCATTCGAATATCGTTGGTGTGTAGCTGACTATGTACCCTTCAAGCGTGTGGAGCGATTCAACCTCGTATCCCGGAAGGTATTCACTCGGATAAACCTGGCCAGGGACTATTAAGAAGAAGCGCTCTGCCATAACCATTGCAGCATGCAGAATTCCAGCGAGGCTCAAGAACCTCGGATCGAAGCCCGTTCTTGGGTAGACGACTATCAGAAACGGTATTATTATGCCGAAGACTACGAGCAACCAGAAACTCCAGAAGCTTCCATGATACGGATTAAGATAAACAAACTGGGTAGCTGGGGCCACAGCTGGAATATATCCCTTTTCCAGCCCTTCAACAGCCAGCATGTATCCCAACACGGCTGTCAAACCTGCAAAGATTAAACCAAGCTCCCTTAGTAATCTTATCTCCAGATCGCGCTTTGTGAACTTGAACGTGAAGTAAAGCGTCGCTATTAGCAGCCCTAAACCGGAAGTTATCGCGCAAACGATGAACATCGGCGGAGTGAGTGCTGAGTGGTACAGTTCCCTAGAGTACATGAAGCTGTAGATTGCCCCGGTTCCGCTGTGGACGAGGACTGCCCAGAAAACGGCCAAACAGGCAAAGAACCTTGTTAGCCTCTCCATTTCCTCGAACTGGGCAAGAAGGTAAAGCGCACAGATTACGAAGTAGCTCGAGTAAAAGAAGGCGTTCCAGGAGAAGATTGAAGTCGGGTTGAAGTAAACCACAGCATTTGCAAAATGGTACAGCTTCCCTATATCGAATACGATGCTGGAAATTGCAGCCACAATGTAAGCAGCCGCAAAAAATGCTGCAATTCTGCTGAAGACCTTGAACCTCTCTATCTTAAAAACTCCCGCCAAGGCGGATACGATCAGAGATCCTGCGCTTAGGCCTATGAAGTACGGGATCCCCGCGTTCACAACCCCCCAAGGCACCCTGTTGCTCAGGCCGCTCAAATGATACATTCGATCCAGAGCGTATGCAACAATCCCTGCAGCCGTGAGCAGCGCTAAGATAGCCACTAATGCAAAATAGCCGAAAGATGAGCCGTCAATTTTCTTGAATTCTATATTTTTAGGTTCCAAATTTTCCGGCATGAAAATCACCTCTTCGGCAAGTAGTAAACGTGAGGATCTGTACCGAGCTCAGGTCTCAGCTGGATGACAATGCTTTCCTTTAAAATCCTAGATATTCTGCTATTTGGATCGTTCACATTACCAAAAACGAGTGAGTTCTTTCCATATTTTCTGCAAGCCTCGACACAAGCTGGCTCTGGTTCTCTTCCGTTTGCAATGGCTTCGTCCACCCTGTGGACACAGAAAGTACACTTTTCAACAACGCCTTTTGTTCTCATAGGCACCTTCGGGTTCACTTCCTTCAGCCCTTCCCTAGGATCCTTAAAGTTGTAGCTCCTCGAACCATAAGGACAGGCTATCATGCAGTACCTGCAGCCTATGCAGCGATGCATGTCCACTTCTACTATGCCATCGCTCCTTTTGAAAGTAGCCTGAGTCAGACAAACTTGGGCACATGGCGGATTCTCGCAGTGATTGCAGAGTAATGGGACATAGAACTCCTCACCAAACCTATTCCTGAACTTCGCAATTCTCATCCACTGAGGATCGATTTCCTTTTCCTCGAACTCAGGTACATTGTTCTCCCTATCGCATGCAACAACGCATGGAGGTTTTACTTCTTCGTTTCCAGTTTTTTTAATCAGCTCCTTCATGCATTCAGTGCATTTCTCTATGTCTGCCACCATTGCCCATTTTCTCTTTGCTTCATTCTTCGCTTCGCTTCCAATGCTCTTTGCGGAAATCTGCAAAGGTAGCATTGCCATTGCAGCGCTTGCTCCAACTAGCACTAGAAATCTCCTTCTTGAAATCATACTGATCCCCCTTAAACAACCCCACCAGATGTTAACAGAGTTACAGAGTTTATTATATTAGCTTTTTGGTTTTTTACAACTGAAAGTCTCGTCTTTCAGCTCAGTCTGACCCAAACCCGTAGATATAAAC
>CAYXCK010000079.1:0-5410 GCA_964463575.1 uncultured archaeon | reverse complement strand
ATTTTTGTGCAAAAGCTTAAATATCCTGCTACAAATTTGTGCTAAAGCACAAAATGGGAAAAGATAAATGGCCCGGATTCGGACTTTTCAGCCATCTGCCTCTTGGGAAAGACCTGAACGGCTTTTCGGAAGGCGACCCAAGTAAGAGATGGGGTCTAGAAGAGTCAGGAAGAGCATAATTATAGCATCACGGCCTTTTAAATATAAAGTCGGAAAAGCTCTATTTCCAAATGTCGACCAAACACCTTAGCCCACTGTTTTCAAGCTTTATCCAAGAGGGTTTGTTTATTTTACAAATTTCTCTAGCCCTTTGGCAGATCGGATGGTAAGAACAGCCTTCTGAATTGAAATCAATTTTATCGAAACACTTTTTAAGACCCTTGGAAGGAGCAGAATCTATGAGCATTCGGGAATATGGATGCTTCGGATTTTCAAAGAATTCCTTTGCCTCTGAGATTTCAACTATTTCACCGCGATGAATGACTGCAATGCGATCCGCAATTCTTTCGATGAATTCGAGATCATGTGAAACAACCAACATCGATTCTGTCATCGATCTTGCGAGCTTGAGCAATTCTAGCAGTATTTTCTTGGTTATCGTATCGAGCCCCTTCGTCGGCTCATCAAAGAAAATTGCTTCGGTTTTTCCAGAAATTCCCATAGCAACGAGAACCCGCTGCAGCATCCCACCGCTGAGCTGATGTCTGTAAGCACTGGCAATTTTTTCTGGATCCTCCAAAAAAAGTTTTTTCAGCAGGTCTTTTGAAACCCTATATGCCTCATCCTTTTTAAACCCAAAATGTTCCATTGGTCTTTCCATGATTTGCAACCAGGATTTCAGCACCGGGTTCAGAGAGCCGAATCCCTGTGGGACCAGCGAGAAATTTTTACCTATCAGCTTCATCGCTTTTTTCTCATCCATCGAAAGCAAATTTACTCCTTTGTAAATTATCTCCCCGCTAAAGACTGCGTCATCTGGAAGAGTTCTGAAGACTGAATGAATTAAAACGCTCTTACCGCTTCCCGATTCGCCAACCAAACCCAGAACTTCTCCCCTTCGAAGCTCAAGATTTATACCCTTCAGCGCGTGTATAGTCAGCTTTCCGAGTCTGAACTTCACATCTATGTTTCTAAACTCGATCAGGTTCTCCATAAAGCCAGCACCTCACAGTTCTGCCCTTATTCACCTTGAATTCAGGTGGCGGAATTTTGCACTCTTCCTTGGCAAATCTGCATCGAAAACGAAACTCGCATCCATCTAAGCATTTACGATCCACTTCCATCGAATGGCCAGTTTCCCTATCTATCAGTAAAGATGTGTATGGATGGAGCGGGTTGGAAAAGATTTCTTTGGTTTGCCCGGATTCAACGATCTTGCCGCAGAACATCACGTAGAGCCTCTCAGATATTAATCTGGCGAGGTTAAAATCATGGGTGATCATCAGTATAGAGAAACCGATTTTTTCCCTTGCATTCATGATCGCCCATATGATCTTGCTCTGCGTTACTGGATCAAGCATAGAAGTTGGTTCATCCGCGATCAAAACTTCTGGCTTTAGAACTATCGCTCTTGCAAACACAGCTCTCTGCAGTTCTCCACCGCTAAGATCTCTTGGTTTTCGCCTTAGATGGTCTATTCCAAGGTTTAAAAGATCTGCGATCTCCAAAACTCTCTCCAGTTCCTCCTGCTTTGATTCAACCATTCCGTGAATCCTCAAGGGCTCCGCGATGCTGTCGTATATGTGCCAGAGCGGGTCGAGAGCAAGGTCTGAGTACTGGGGAACGTACTGCACTTTTGTTCTGAAAAACTTCAGCTCCATCTTGTCCATTTCTGCCAGATTTTTTCCCCTGAAGATCACCCTGCCTTCAGAAGGTTTTAGAATATAAGCAAGAATTTTCGCCAGAGTCGTCTTTCCGCTTCCGGATTCACCTAAAAGTGCAACGATTTCTCCTTTACCGATTTCCATTGAAGCCCTTCGCAGCGCTCTGATGATCCCTTTTCGTGTTTTGAACTCCTTTGAGAGTTCAAATCCAATCAAAATTCTTTCTTCTGAGCTCATAGAGATCTCTCCATTGATTTCACACCTTCTCTATACCTTTTCTCTATTCCGAAGCCGATCAAAAGGAATAACAGCGCAGTAACGGCTATGCACAATCCGGGAGGAATGAATGTCCACCATGCCCCATGCAGAAGGGCTCCACGGGTCATTGCGAAGTGCAAAGCTGTGCCCCAGCTTGGATTTCTTGGATCGCCCAAACCTATGAAGCTCAGGCCAGCTTCCAGAATAATGGCACTCGGAACCGTGAGCACAAACCTTGCGAGTGCAACGCCGTAAACGTTTGGGAGGATGTGTTTGATAACGATATAACCTCTGCTAGCACCTATTCCTATCAGACCCTCGACGAAGACGCTGTTTGCAATCTGAACAGCCCTTGCTCTTACTATCCTTGCCGTTGCGGGCCACCATAGCAAGCCTATCACGATAATCACGTTGAAATAAGAGGGACCGAGATATGCGGCTAACACCACCATCATCGGAAGCCCCGGTATTACTAGGAAAAGATCCGTCAGACTTCTGCAAAACTCGTCAATTTTTCCACCAAAGAAGCCTGAGATCACTCCTATCAGTGTTCCTATTCCCGTCGCGACCAAAGCGCTTATGATCCCTATCGTCAGGGAAACCCTGCTTCCGATTAGAAGATTTTTCAGAACGTCTTCTCCTATGTCGTTGGTGCCTAAGGGATTCGAGGGAGATGGAGGAAGGTATGGATGCTGAGATTTCTTCCCAAAGTAATCTTCGGGTAGAAAAGAAAAAATGAGCATCAAAAAAACCGAAAAAAGCAGCAAAAATCCCAAGATTTCAGTTTTTGATATCTCCATTGTTCCTCACCCTCGGATCGAGGAATCCTATGAACAGATCTCCTATTGCGTTTGCCGTTATCACAGCTATTGCCACGATTGTGAAAGTGGCGTGTATCAGCGGATAATCTCTCTCAATAACGGCCTGTAGCATTGTATATCCAATTCCTGGCCAGTTGAAGACGATTTCAACGAGCAGAGCACCAGAAAGGGTGAATCCCAGTTCTATAGCTGTAAGAAAAATCAGGGGCGGTAGAGATGGTCTGAGCAGATGTCTGATGGAGAAGTTCCAGGGCTTTAAACCCTTGGAGATCGCGGTTGCGATGAAATCTTCCTCTGATATCTCCACCGTCAAACCTCTGACTATCATGGCTATGTAGGCCGTGTTGAAAAGGAGGAGTACAGAAAATGGGAGTATAAGGTGGCTTATAGCTTCGATCAGAGTTGAATCTGGTCTTGGTGCTCCACCTATTGGCGTCAGACGAAACCATAGTGAAAATACGAGAAGAAAGACCATTGAAAGCCAGTAAGAAGGGACGGAATGGATTAGAAGACATATTGAAGTCGTTATCCTGCTTGAAATCCTGTTGGGTCTCCATCCAGTTTTGAGCCCAATGGCTATTCCGACCAATAGGGAAAGTAGAGTAGCGGGAACTGTCAATAGAAGTGTGAAGGGCAATCTTTCCGCAATTATCTCAAAAACCGGACGTCCAAAGCTGAAAGAATATCCCCAGTCTCCCGTGAAAAAGTTGATTAAGTGAATCCTATACTGCTCGATCAGGGGCAAATTTAGGCCATATTTTTCCACGAATTGGGCGAAAAGTTCGGGATTGTTCACAGCAATGCCGTAGATTTCTTCGCCGAATATGAAAACCATCGGGTCTCCTGGCATTACTCTGGGAAGCATGAAGTTGAGCGTTACGATTATTAGTACTAACGAAAAATATTTTAAAAAGCTTTTTAACAATCTCGTCATCACCGTTTCACTTTAACCGAGAGCAGGGTTTTCTTGTTGAGAATCCCATGCATCGGATCGTAAATCAGCCCCTCTATCATGTCCGATCTGTAGGGCTGGATTATCTCTCCCCAGTAGAGCGGTATCGCATACATCTTTTCAGCGTAGAGATCCTGAAGCTTTCCGTATAGCTCCCTTAGCCGATTTTGATCGTGCGTTCTTAAAATCTCGTCCACAATTTTATGGTAATCCACATCGTTCACATTTGCCCATCCCATGTTTCTGCTGTCAAAATACAGCGTCCCAGCGCCCGCATGTGTGAGCATTCCCCAGAAAGTTGTCCTGGATATAAGGGTGTCGTAGTCCTTTGTTCTTTCCACGAGCGTTTTGAAAGTGCTCAGATCAACGGGTAAGATTTCCACGCGAATCTTTAAGTCCTCAAGATCCCTCTTTACAAGCTCTGCTAACCTCAGGTTTACGGGTATGTCCGATCTGACTAAGAGTCCCATTTTGAAAGGTTTTCCATCTGGATAATCCCTCCAGCCATCGCCGTCTTTATCGGAGAATCCCATCGATTCAAGAATTGAGGTAGCTAGACTGATGTTTCTGGCAAGCTTTGGCTTTTCAGAGTAATACCACCACGTATCTGGAATCCAGCCCCTTGTTGGAACCCTTCCATAGCCAGCTGTTATTAAATTCACATAGGATTCATAGTCGAGCGCATAGGAAATTGCAATCCTGAATTCGGTTATGTTATACGGATATCGCTGGAAGTTGAACCACAGGCTGTTATCAACGCCGAAGTTCGGCATTATAATGAAGGATATGTTCTTTTCCTTCAGCAGAGCTGGAACGTACATCGGATCGATTCCCGCTGCATAGGCGTAAGTGATAGCTATGTCTCCTCTTTTCAAAGCCATAAGCATCGCATCGGTTGTCTTGAAGCAGGTTATTTCCACCTCATCCACGCTTGGCGAACCTTTCCAGTAGTTTTTGTTCGCTATGTATCTTATTTTTCCCGAAGCAGGGTCGAAGCTTTCGAATATGAACGGTCCACTGCCTATGTTCCTGTCGGGCCCTGAATATGTCGAGGGATCGTCAACTTTTGACCATATGTGCTTCGGTATAATCCTCGGGACCAAGAGAACGGTTGGAAACATCGACCACTCTCTGTCGAGTCTAACGAGCAGAGTGCTGCTGTCGATAACATCAACAGATTCGATGAAGCCAAAATGTACCGCGTAGCTTGGATCTTTTTCCTTTAGGTATTCTATCGTAAACTTTATGTCTTCTACTGTCAGCGGTTTGCCGTCATGCCAAGTCGAGTTCGCGATCAGCTTCAGTGTCCAGTTACGTGAATCGTTGGTATACCAAGATACAAGATGCGGAACGATGTTTCCCCTTTCATCGATCGTAGCAAGGGATTCGTGGGTAAGAACTGCTGCGAAGATGCTGAAGTAGTAATCCTTGACTATGTTATCAACCTTTACAACATTCGTCGTTCCAATTTTCAGAACGCTCTTTTGTTTTATTTCCATGGATTCTCGGGACTTTTGTTGCTCGTGAAAAATGGCTAGGAATATTCCCGCTATGGC
>CAYXCK010000078.1:0-5526 GCA_964463575.1 uncultured archaeon | reverse complement strand
TCCATACAAAAGTTAAGTTTAGAGCTTCATTATGTCGCGAAAAGAATATATCGCCAGAGTGATTTAATTCAAGAAGTGACTACGATAAAATTCCTTGGCGGATGTGGGGAAGTGGGAAGATCGGCAATTGCTGTTGATTCAGTTATTTTAGACTATGGAATAAAACCTTCTTCTCCCCCAGAGTTTCCAATGGGCTTTACACCAAAAGCTGCAATTATATCTCACGCACACTTGGATCACTTGGGTTTTGCTCCAAGTCTAATGGATTACGATCCTAAAATCTACATAACTCCTCCGTCAATAGACATAGGAAGACTGCTACTTTACGATTCAATAAACGTAATGCAACCCCCACCCTTTTCTAAAAGAGAGATTAGACAATTCGAGAGCAATTGTGTAGAAGCTTACTACGACGAAAGATACAAAGTTGAGAACTTTGAAGTTGAGTTTCTCAACGCTGGCCATGTTCCGGGAAGTGCGATGATTTTTCTAGAGAACGATTTAAGGATTCTTTATTCAGGAGATTTCAAGCTAGAAGATACCCGTCTGCTTGAAGGAGCTGAAAAGAATCTGCCAGAAATGGACGTTTTAATCGTAGAGAGTACATACTATGGTGTAGAGCATCCTGAAAGAAAAGAACTCGAGAAAAAATTCGTTGAAAGTGTTTTGGAGACAATAGACAATAAAGGTCACGCAATAATTCCGGCCTTTGCGGTTGGAAGAACTCAGGAGGTACTGATGATTTTAGAAGACTACGGTATAACCCCATACGTGGACGGTATGGGAAAGGAAGTCTTCAAGGTTCTAGAAAGATATCCGGACTATATAAGGGATCCTAAAGCACTACGAAGGGCTTTCAAAAATGCAATATGGGTTGAATGGAAAAAGAGAGAAGATGTTCTACAGGAACCGTCAGTAATAGTTACTACAGCAGGAATGCTCAACGGTGGACCAGCCCTGTTTTATATTTCGAGACTATACGGTGATCCCAAATCCAAACTGCTCATAACAGGCTACCAAGTTGAAGGTACAAACGGAGACATGGCCTTAAAGCTCGGAATGATCAATCTTGGGAACAAAATCGTAAAGCTGAAAATGAAGGTGGAGCAGTACGACTTCTCAGCTCACGCAGGGGATTCTCAACTAAAGGAGTTTGTTAAAATAGCAGCGAGAAAAGGAGTTGAGATCGTCTTTACCGTTCATGGCGAGAAAAGTGACGCTTTTGCTTCTTGGATAAGAGAGAACGTCGGCATAGACGCCTTTTCACCGAAAAACGGAGATGTATTTGTTATATGAAGTTTCTAGTAACTTCAGATATTCACTCCGCGATATCTAACTTGGAAAAAATAATTGAAACCGAGAACTTTGACGTTTTGCTTATAGCCGGGGATCTGACAAACTTCAGCACAGATGATCTCCTAAAGATTGATGAAATCCTTAGTGAGGAAGGAGTGGAATGCTATGCTGTACATGGAAACTGCGACTACGAAGAATTTCTCAAGCTCGATCTCGATAGCATCGACTTTATCCATGGAAGAAGTATAAAAATTGGAGACCTAAAGATTTACGGAATAGGTGGCTCTTTGCCAACCCCATTTGGAACTCCCTCAGAATATCCAGAAGATTACTTTGCAGAGCTTTTGAGTAAATTAAAATTCTCAGATTCCGATTTCAATATTTTACTGTCACATACCCCCGCAAAAGGAGTTTTGGATAGAACAAAACATGGGGAGAGTATAGGTAGCGAAGAAATTAGAAAGAGACTTGAAAATTTCCATATAATCATAAGCGGCCATGTACATGAGTGTTTTGGAGTTTATAGAGATAAAATAACTGCACTTAATCCTGGGCCAGTCGCTTGGGGGATGTTCGCCATACTTGAACCTGATGAAATTGAAATCAAGCTAAAAAGACTAAAATCCCATAAAGAAAAATCCTTTTTATAATACAAAGCTTTCAATAAATTTTTAAAGTCTGATTTGAATTCAAAGTTATGATCGAAAGAGATAGAATTGAAGAAGCAGGTTGGATAATAGCAAATGCAAAATACGGAGTAGTTTTTACTGGGGCTGGGATATCTGCCGAAAGTGGGATCCCAACTTTTCGCGGCGAAGATGGTCTCTGGAAGAAATATGACCCCGAAGAAGTTGCTTCGATTTGGGGCTTTAGAAGAAATCCCAGAGCCTTCTGGGAGTTTTCCTTTGAACTCAGGAACAAGCTTTTTGCCGAACCTAACCCAGCTCACTATGCAATAGCTGAACTCGAGAGAATGGGAATTGTAAAAGCAGTAATAACACAGAACATAGACATGCTTCACCAACGAGCCGGAAGTAGAAGAGTTCTTGAACTTCATGGAAGTATGACAAAACTTGATTGCCTAGATTGCAGAAAAGAATATGACTGGTCAGATTTCGTCGAAAATTTTGAAAAGAGAGAAGTACCCAGATGCAAAGCATGCGGAAGTTGGTACGTTAAACCAAGGGTTGTTTTGTTCGGCGAGCCTTTACCGATGGACGTTCTAGAACAAGCAGTAGAAGAGGCAAGATCCGCAGACGTTTTTATAGTCGTTGGCTCGAGTCTTGTAGTCTACCCTGCCGCAGAGCTTCCCTACATAGCCAAAAGTTGCGGAGCTAAAATGATCCTTGTAAACGCTGAACCAACAGTAGCTGATCACATATTTGATGTCAGAATATATGGCAGAGCCGGTGAGATATTACCCAGAATAGTCGAAGTTGTGAAGTCTCTGAAACAAAATTCTTAAATTTCCAAGTTGCAAGTTTTTTAGGGCTCGTGGTCTAGCGGTTATGACACCGCCCTTACGAGGCGGAGATCGCCGGTTCGAATCCGGCCGAGCCCATCAAAAATGGAAAAAAATTAATCTATAACTCGAAGTTCTTATCATGAAACTTTATGAATTTCAAGCAAAGCAGATCTTTACAAAATACGGAATAAAAGTTCCTAAAGGTTCGATTGCAGAAAGTGCAGACGAAGTTAGAAGATTTGTCGAAGAATTTGGAGGTAAAGCGGTTCTAAAGGCACAAGTCTTAGTTGGAGGGAGAGGGAAAGCTGGAGGTATTAAGATTGTCAATAGTGTTGAGGAAGCTGGAGAAATAGCAAGAGAAATGTTCGGAAAGTCCATCAAAGGGGAGGTTATCAGAAAAATCTATGTAGAAGAACTTGTAGATGTAAAAGAAGAATGGTACTTAAGTGTAACACTTGACAGAGTTGAAAAATCTTTCTCACTCATTTTCAGCCCGTTAGGGGGTGTAGATATAGAAGAAATCGCACTAAAATCACCAGAGAATATCTTCAGGATAAAAATAGACCCGAGATGGGGTCTTTGGGATTATCAACTTAGGGAGCTACTTTGGAGAGCAAAAGTTAGGCAAGACTTATGGAGAGATTTAATTACGACTGCAAAAGCTATTTACAGGATCTTTATCGAAAAAGAAGCTGAATTGGTTGAAATAAATCCACTCGGAGTTACCGAAAAGGGTCTAATAGCGCTCGATGCGAAGATAACGCTAGACGATAATGCCCTTTTCAGACACAAAGAACTGGAAACGCTGAGGACTTTTCCAGAGGGACTCGAGGGAATTGCTGAAAGAGAGGGAATGAATTACGTGAAACTAGACGGAAATATTGGGGTTATTGCAAACGGAGCAGGAATGGCGATGGCTACAATGGATCTCATTTATCTTGAAGGTGGAAAGCCTGCAAACTTCCTCGACATTGGTGGTGGAGCTAGTGCAGAGATGATGAAGAAAGCCCTCGAAATTCTGATAAAGGATGAAAACGTAAAGGCAATCTTCATAAACATATTCGGTGGAATCACAAGGTGCGATGAAGTGGCAAAGGGATTGCTGAAGGCGTTTGGTGAGCTGGAGATAAAAGTTCCAGTAGTGGTTAGACTTTCAGGGACAAACGAAGATGAGGGAAAAAAGATACTTCAGAATTTAAAAACTATAGAAATTGTTGAAACGATGGAAGAAGGAGCTAAAAGGGTTGTAGAGGTGGCAAGATGGCAATAATAGTAAATGAGAATACAAAAGCGGTTGTCCAAGGAATAACTGGAACTCAGGGAAGATTTCACACGGAAAGGATGTTGAAGTACGGAACGAAAATACTTTGTGGAGTTACTCCAGGAAAAGGAGGGAGCGAAATTCTCGGAATTCCGGTATTCGACACCGTAAGCGAAGCTATAAAAATGGGAGTAAATGCGAGCATTATTTTTGTACCAGCTCCTTTCGCCGCTGACGCAGTAATGGAGGCCCTAGATGCAGGAATAAAGACAATTGTCTGCATAACAGAGGGTATACCTGTTCACGATGAGTTGAAAATATATCTAAAAGCAAAGAAAACAGAATCAATTCTAATCGGCCCCAATTGTCCAGGAATTATCTCCCCAGGAAAATGTCATCTAGGAATCATGCCGACTCATGTTTTTAGCGAAGGTAATGTTGGAATAGTCTCAAGAAGTGGAACTCTAACATATCAAATTGCTCAAAATCTGACTAGACTTGGAATTGGGCAATCAACAGTTCTGGGAATTGGTGGAGACAGAATCGTTGGTTTAAGCTTCTCAGAAGTTCTCGAAATGTTCGAAAAAGATGATGAAACAGACTTGATTGTTTTGATAGGAGAAATTGGTGGCAGAGATGAAGAGAGGGCTGCAGAGTATATAAAGGAAAATATAAGCAAACCTGTGGTCGCCTACATTGCTGGAATAACTGCTCCCCCTGGAAAAAGAATGGGGCATGCTGGAGCAATTATAGAAGGAGGAATCGGCAGCGCTGAAAGCAAAATAAGAGCTCTTTCAAAGGTAGGAGTAAAAGTCGGAAAAACACCAAAAGAGGTCGCCGAAATTGTTGCAAAGGAAATTAAGAGATGAGATTAGACGTTTTACTGGTAAAGCTTGGCTATTTTAAATCTCGAAACAGAGCAAAAATTGCAATAGAGAATGGACTGGTGATAGTTAACGGGAAAGTTGCAAAAAAACCTTCCATGGAAGTCGATTTAAATGCAAAAATCGAAGTTTTGGATGACAGACCGGCAGGCTACTGGAAACTGAAAAAGATTGATGAAAAGTTCAGAATTTTTGAAGGAGATGAAATTGTCCTTGATTTAGGGAGCTCGGCTGGAGGATTTTTGTTATACGCAAGCGAAAAAGCCAAATTCGTTTACGGAATAGAGGTAAGCAAAAATTTCGAGAACGAACTTAGAACGATTGAAAAGGAGAGGAAAAACGTAAAAATTTTCATAGAAGACGTTTTCACATTCGATGTCGATAAAATAGAAGCAGTAGATATAATCCTAAACGATTTGACGCTCGATTTCACTTCCTCACTCAAAGCTTTGCGAAGATTTATTCCAAAGTTAAGAGAGAGAGGTAAAATACTTTTTGTTGTGAAGGGGAATGAAGAACCAGATTTCTCCGAATTCAAAGTAATTGCATCTGAACACTCAAAAAGAAGAAGGGAAAGATATTATTTACTGGTTAAAGACTGAACAAATCCAAACGATCAG
>CAYXCK010000077.1:0-5655 GCA_964463575.1 uncultured archaeon | reverse complement strand
TTTTAAATGAAAAAGTTTAAAATTTCTGGGTTTTATCGAACTCAATGATAGCTTCCGCGCCAGGAAAGATAATTTTGTTTGGCGAGCATGCTGTAGTCTACTCTCGACACGCGTTAGTCTCGGCGATAAACCTTCGTTGCAGGGTTGAAGTGAAGAAAAGCGATGAGTTTAAGATAATCTCTTCACTCGGTATAACTAATCTTGACTTTAAAGTTCACCCCTATGTCAGCTATTCTATAAAGAGATTTTGCGAGTTTGAAGAAATAAAAGGAGCGGAAATAAGGATAGAAAGTGATATTCCTACAGCTTCTGGTTTGGGGAGCTCTTCGGCTGTTACGGTTGCAACAATAAAAGCTATGAACGAAGAGTTCAATACTGGGCTTACCGACGAGGAGATTTTTGAAATGGCTAGGAAAGTGGAGATAGATGTTCAGGGGAGAGGAAGCGGAATAGATCCGTTTATTTCAACTTTTGGCGGTTCTTGGATTTTTCCTAAGAAGAAGAAAATAGATTTATTTTTGGATTTGTTCGTCTTAAGACTTTGGGAAAGGTCTACTAAAGATATGGTCGAAAAAGTTGCGGTTTTGAGACAGAAATATGGCGAAATTGTTGAAAGAATTTTCGATGCAATCGATTGCATAACGCTTAGGGCATCAGAATGCAGAATAGAAGAATTTGACGAACTGATAAAGATGAATCAATCCCTTTTAAGGGCCCTAGGTGTGAGCTCTCCGGAAATAGATGATATAATTTCCAAGCTTGAAAAAGAAGGTTTTATAGTTAAAATAACAGGAGCCGGAGGCGGAGGATGTCTTTACGGTATTTTCAAAGGTAAAAAGCCAGAAGGGAGTTTTTTAGTGAAAACGAACGCGGAGGGGGTGAGGATTGAGGATTCTTAAAATAGGTGGTTCTGTAATAACTAAGAAAGATGGTTTTGAAGAACTTAACGAAAAAGCAATAGAGGAAATCTGCTCAGCAATTTCTGAAAATTTTTCAAATTTGATTTTGGTTCATGGAGCTGGTTCTTTTGGGCATCCCCATGTAAGAATATTTGGTTTAAATACACCAATTTCAATTGCAAGAATTCATAACTCTTGCGTAAGATTGAACGAATTGTTTTGCAGAAAACTTTTGGACAAAAAAGTTCCAGCTATAGGATTACATCCGATGAGCTGTGATTTTGGGAAAATCGGTAAAATAATTGAGAGAGGTTTTGTTCCCGTTTTACATGGCGATGTCAGTTTGGAAGGAATCGTTTCAGGCGATGAGATTGTTGTAAGACTCGCCGAAATTTTCCAAGCTGAAAGAATAGGCTTTGCAACAGATGTTGAGGGGATTTTTGTCAATGGAAAAAAAGTTGACAAATTTTATCCATGGATGAAACCCGATCAGCTAGGCGATGACGATGCGACTGGAAAAATGAGAGGAAAGATTAACAGAATCATGTCTTTGAGGAAAAAATGTAGAGTTTTTGTTTTTAAAGGAGGCGGGGAAAATGTTAAGAAGTTTCTCGAGGAAAAAGAAGTGGGAACAGAGGTGGTCTTGTGAAGACTTTGAACAGAAAACTTGATCATATAAGGATTTGTTTAACTGAGGAAGTCGAGTCCGGATATACGGGATTTGAAGATATAATGCTGATTCATCAGGCAATCCCAGATTTTGATTTCGAAGAGTTAAAGACGGAATTTGAATTTTTTGGAAAGAAACTTTCTTTCCCATTTTTGATAGCCTCAATGACGGGCGGACATACAGTTGCAAAGGAAATAAATGCAAACTTGGCAATTGCTGTCGAAGAAACAGGTATAGGAATGGGAGTGGGAAGTCAGAGAGCAGGAATAGAAGACAAAAGTGTCGAGGAAACTTTTTCAATTGTAAGAGAAAAAGCTCCAAATGCATTTATCTACGCTAACATAGGTCTTCCGCAGGTAATAAAGGATCCCGAAGTTGTTGATAAAGTTGTGGAGATGGTGGATGCAGACGCTGTAGCGATTCATCTGAACTACTTGCAGGAGGCAATAATGGAGGAAGGTGATCTTATTTCCCGAAATGCCTTTGAGGTTTTGCGAGAAGTCTGCAAAACCGTAAAAGTGCCGGTTATTGTAAAGGAAACCGGAGCAGGAATAGTCAGAGAAATTGCCCTGAAGCTTAAAGAGATTGGTGTCTCTGCTTTGGATATAGGTGGAAAAGGAGGGACATCTTTTAGTGCTGTTGAAGCTTACAGAAGTGAGAATGAGGTTCTGAAGTCTGTTGGGTTTGACTTCTTCGACTGGGGGGTTCCAACTGCTTTCTGTATCATTGATTGTGCAAAGATTTTACCCGTGATTGCAACAGGAGGTATAAGAAATGGAATAGATGTCGCGAAAAGCATAGCGATAGGCGCTGTAGCTGCAAGTTCTGCTCTTCCTTTTCTTTCTCCAGCGAGAGTAAGTGCTAATGCTGTGAAGAGGCAGATAGAAAGATTTATGCGCGGCCTCAGAACAGCAATGTTTTTATGCGGTGCAAGGAATGTTGAAGAGTTAAAAAGAAAACCTGTCTTTATATCTGGGAAGCTGCTTGAATGGTTAAGGTTTAGGAAGATAGATGTTCAGAAATTCTGTGAGGGGAGGGAATGATAGAAATAAAAGAGAGGGCAAAAATAGTCGATGAGGCATTAAAATATTATCTTCCGGAAAAGGATTTTGGCCTATACAAAGCCGCAAGGCACCTTATAAAGGCGGGGGGAAAGAGACTCAGACCAGTAATAGCGATGCTTGTTTGTGAGACAATTGGAGAGGATTACAATAGAATAATGCCAGCGATTGTCGCAATTGAAGCGATACATAACTTCACTCTTATTCATGATGACATAATGGACAGAGACGAAATGAGGAGGAATGTTAAAACCGTCCATAAAGTTTACGGTGAGCCAGTGGCCATTCTTGCTGGAGATACATTGTTTGCTGAAGCTTTCAGTTTAATTGCGAAGTGTGATGTGAATGCAGAAAACATTAAAAAGGCTGTTGAGCTTATGGCAGATGTTTGCATTAAGATCTGCGAAGGCCAGTATATTGACATAACTTTGGAAAATAGGATGGCTAGTGAGGAGGAGTACTTGGAAATGGTCAAGCTGAAAACAGGTGTTTTGATAGCGGCCTCTGCAACAATTCCGGCAATTCTCTTTGGCAAGTATGAGCTATTTGAACCTTTATGGGAATACGGGATAAATGCTGGCATAGGGTTCCAGATTCATGATGACGTTTTGGATCTTATAGGAGAGGATATAGGAAAGGACTGGGGAAGTGATTTGGTGAAAGGAAAAAAGACACTGATAGTCATAAAAGCGTTTGAGAAGGGTGTTGAACTTGAAACATTCGGAAAGGGGAAAGCGAGTAATGAAGAGATAAAAAGAGACGTAGAAAAACTGAAGGCCTGTGGAGCTATAGATTATGCCTCAAAGAAGGCAAGAGAATACATAACTTTGGCTAAAAAGAATCTTTCGAAGTTAGGTGAAAGTAAAGGCAGGAGAATTCTGGAATCGCTTACCGATTTTCTTGTTGAAAGAAGAAAATAAAAATTTTTAAATTGAACACAATTTCTATGCCCAAAAGAGCGCTAATCTTCGGCAGGTTCCAGCCATTCCATCTGGGACATCTAGAAGTAATAAGGTGGGCGCTAAAAACTTTTGATGAGCTAGTTCTCTTGGTAGGCATGGCGGATGAAAGTCATACGGCTCGGAATCCTTTTACAGCCGGAGAAAGAATATGGATGATAAGAGAATCACTGATAGAGGCAGGAATAAGCTTAGATAGGATAATAACAGCCACAGTTCCAACCATGAGCGTTTATGTTGGTAATGCATTTTACATTCTCAACTTAGTTCCGAAAGTGCAAGCGATAATAACTAGGAATCCAGTGATAGCCCAGGTTTTCAGGGATGCTGGTTTAGAAGTTATAATCCCTCCAGATTTCAAAAGGGACAAGTATAGGGGTACAACAATAAGGAAAATGATGTTGAATGGTGAAAATTGGCAGGAGTGCGTTCCTAAAGCTGTTGTGAGAATAGTTGAAGCTGTAAAAGGTATTGAAAGACTAAAAAAAGCTAATAGCTCTGATTAACCTTTTGTAACACCTAGAGGTATAAGCTTTGCGACTAGAGTGGAAATTCCCGCTCTGTGTACGACATCAACGACATCATCGCTGAGCTTATAAGCTTCAGGAGCCTCTTCTGACAGCAGACCTTTTTCTGCTGATCTCACGTATATCCCCCTCTTTTCTAAGTTCTGTTTTACAACGTTGTCCTTCATTTTTCTCTTTGCCTCGGCTCTACTCCATACCCTCCCGCTTCCGTGGCAGGTACTTCCAAAAGTTTCATCCATCGCTTTTTGCGTACCAACAAGAACGTAACTTGGTGTCCCCATGCTTCCGGGAATTAGCACCGGTTGCCCAACATTGCGATATACAGAAGGAACTTCTGGTCTTCCTGCTGCAAAAGCCCTTGTAGCACCTTTTCTGTGGACGCAAACTTTTATCTTCTTTCCATTAATTGTATGTTCTTCGAATTTCGCTATGTTATGTGCAACATCGTAGACAACTTCTAGGCCTAAATCTTCTTCACTCATCTTGAATACCTTTCTGAAGCTCTCTCTTACCCAGTGTGCAATTATTTGCCTGTTGCACCAAGCAAAGTTCGCACTAGCCGCCATTCCCGAGAAATAGTCTTCACCCTCTTTACTCTTTATCGGTGCACATGCTAGCTGTCTATCAGGAAGAGAGATGTTGTACTTTTTCACTGCTCTGTCAAGCACTTCCAGAAAGTCTGTACAAACTTGGTGTCCTAAACCACGACTTCCACAGTGTATCATAACAGTAACGGTCCCCTCTTCTAGGCCAAATACCTTCGCAACTTCTGGATTGTAGATTTTTTCAACATATTGGACTTCTAGGAAGTGATTTCCACTTCCAAGAGTTCCTAGCTGAGTTCTTCCGCGATCTCTGGCTTTTTTGCTTACGACTTCAGGCCTAGCTCCAGGCATAGCTCCGTTTTCCTCACATTTTTCTAGATCTTCTTCGTACCCATAGCCGTTTTCTAGTGCCCATTTGGCTCCTGATACGAATATTTCATCAAGCTCTTTGTCTTTGAGCGTTATCTTTCCCTCGCTTCCGACCCCCGAAGGTACCGCTACAAAGAGTGTGTCGATCAGTTCCTTTATTTTTGGTCTTACATCTTCTACCTTCAAATTGCTCCTGAGTAATCGAACCCCGCAATTTATGTCGAAGCCTACACCACCCGGTGATATTACTCCTTCTTCAACATCAAAGCCTGCAACTCCACCTATTGGAAATCCGTAACCAACGTGGACGTCGGGCATCACAAGAGAGGCAACTCTTATTCCTGGCATAGTTGCGACGTTTGCAGCCTGTTCAACTGCATCTTTTTCGAGATCCTTCATCAACTTTCTGCTTATGTAAAAGTAAGCAGGTACTCTCATCCCTTTCTTGTAATCTTTACTGAGCTCCCATTTGTAATCCGTAATTTTCTTTAGGATGTCTTCCATACCTCGAATCTATTCTTCGATTTATAATTTTGTCGCATTCAACTAGTTACAATGAAAGCCCCGCCTTTTAGCGGGGATGATAGAAAAGCTTGTTATAGTTGTAATCCTAGCTTTAGAGTGT
>CAYXCK010000076.1:0-5740 GCA_964463575.1 uncultured archaeon | reverse complement strand
CCATCGCATCCACTATCCTTCCCTCCTTGATTCCAAGCACGGAAGTATAGGCAAATCCGATCTCAACAACTATTATGCTAACATCGCCGTAATCAATGCCCCGAAGCTCCGCATGCCTTGCAATCGCGAGAGCTGCTGTGTAAACCTTGTCAGATGTCCCCATGTCTATTTTGTTAATTTTCCTGTAATCAGGCACTGTGGGCAGCTGAATGACTCCCGGGGTAAAATAGGTTTTACTGCCGAGCTCCGGATCTTCCTTAAGCATTTTCAGAAGCTTTCTAAGACCAATTATCCTCAGCCCCCTTCTGACATCGTTCTCGGTGATGAAGGTCGCAAGCGCTATTTCCTCATCTGAGGCATCTTTTGCGAGCTTGAGCGGGATTCCGTAACCGCTCGAGGCAACGATGGCATCCAGACCGTAATCTCTGTCTATTTCTTTCAATCTCCTCAGGATCAATCCGGGATCCCTTACCATCTCCTCCCTGGGAATCGCCTCGTCTGCAAATACCTCTCCGGTTTCATCGTCGAAGCCAAAGATGTCGTAGCTCTTTGTACCGCTATCAGTACCCAGCGCCCTAACCAAGCTCGACCACCTCCAGACCTCTGTTGTTTCCCCTTGTTACGAATACATCTCCTCCTCCATGAAAACTGAGGAAATTCCTGATTTCATCCGCCAGTCTGCGAGCTTTATTCTCGCTGTCGGTTATAGCATAAAATGTAGGACCCCATGATGACTGGCATGCTCCGTATGCATGCTCGAGCATGATTTCAATCCCTCTCTCAACTAAAGGATCGCAGTAGAGGCCCCTCTGATATCTCTCCCATATGAATCCCAGCCTTCTGTTAAACTCCGTTATAGCTTCCCCGAATGTAGCGAGATCCCTTTCAACAAAGCTTGGTATCATCTTCATCAGAACAAGCCTTGAGAGATAGGATGCATCCTCAGCATTCATCGATACCTCCTGCAGAAGTATTCTTTCCTCGCTTCTGATGCGGAGCTCAGTTATTCTCTTCCTCGGGGCCTCCGGAACGGCAATAACAAAAATCCAGTTTTCGGGTATTTCACCCCTGAATATGAGCGGCGGGACGCTCCTTTCAACCATACCCTTCCTGAATCCGCCCTCGACAATGAATCCGCCAAGCTTGCATGAATATAAGCCAAGCGCTGTCACAAGACCTCTGCGAATTTTGAGTGCGATTTCCTCAACGCTGCAGTTTATTCCATGCAGCCTGGCAGCGCCTATGCCCACCGAAATGCCGAGTGTTGTGACATATCCCAGACCCGTGTATTCTGGAAATCTTTCCTTTACAGTAACTCTGAAACCTCCAAAACCAAAAGAATTTGCAACAATTTTTGCAAAACGCTCAGCAATTGGATCGTTGGCTTCAACTGACTTTGATTTTTCCATTTCGATCACAACCCTTGGATTCTCTACCGCGAAGCCAACAGTTCCGTAGAGCCTGCCCATAGAACCGTTCAGATCCATGTTGCCGGCATGTAGATGCGCCGGTGCTGTTACCCTAATCATAATCTGAGTTTTTCCCTTCAAAATTAAATCCCTTCTGTTTTTCCTCCTCAAAAATCTTTTTTCATAAAAAAGAAAAAACTCATCAGATAAGCTTAAATACTGAAAAAGAGATTGCGCACACATGAAGGGAACAGGTGGTTCAGTTTGGGTTTATTGATGCGATGCGCGAGAAGGGGAGAAACATCGTAATAGGAGAGATAAAGGCATTTTCCCCAGCAAAAGGCGATCTTCTGCGCGGAAGAGATCCCCTGGACATTCTTAAAGCCTATGAAAGGGCAGGATGCTCCGCAATTTCCTACATAACGGCCAGTTCATTTAAGGGATCCCTAGAAATCCTGAAATCGATCCGAAAGGCAACAGATCTGCCCGTTCTGAGAAAGGACTTTGTGAAAGAGAAAAAGGAAATCGAGAGAACGGCTGAAATCGATGCCGATGCCCTTCTGCTTATCGCAAGGATTCTCGGGGAAAATACCGGGGAATTCGTTGACATCTGTTTTGAGCACGAAATCGAACCTGTTGTGGAGGTTTTTTCCGAGAATGATCTGGGCCATGCGGAAAACGCGAGAATTGTGCTGATAAACAACAGGGACATATTCAACCCTTCCGATGTCGATCTGAGCAGAACCTTCAGGCTAGCTCCAAAGATAGGGGCAATGAAGATTAGCGGAAGTGGAATATGCAGCGTAGAGGATCTCAGGGTTCTCAAAGTCGTAAATGCGGTTCTGGTCGGAACTTCCTTCATGCTCGCGGAAAAAACCGAAGAATTTGTCAGAAAATTTGTGGAGGCGAGATTATGATCGAATTCCTCTTCAGCAGCATAGACATGGAAAAGGCCTATGAGATTGCCTCAAAGCTTCCAGAAATGGACGAAGTTGAGATTTCAGCAATCCTCACAGGACTGGAGCTCAGGGGATACGATGCGGAAGTTCTCGCAGGATTCAGCAGGGCCATTCTGGAAAAATCGAGTATCGATCTCGGAAGGGTATTCGACACCTGCGGAACTGGCGGCGATCGGTTTTCAACGATAAACGTTAGCACGGCCGTTGCCATTGCTGTTTCCGTTTTCGAACCGGTCGCAAAGCACGGAAACAGGGCGGTCAGCTCAAAAAGCGGATCGGCGGATGTACTGGAAAAACTCGGC
Source organism: uncultured archaeon (assembly GCA_964463575.1). Lineage (GTDB taxonomy): Archaea > Halobacteriota > Archaeoglobi > Archaeoglobales > Archaeoglobaceae > WYZ-LMO2. Next base: position 3,070 of record CAYXCK010000076.1, on the reverse strand, counting down.
ATAAAAATCGAGCAAGATGCGGAATTTGCAAAAAGGATGATCAGAGAGACGAATTTCGCATTCCTCTTTGCCCCCCTATATCACAGATCCTTTGCAAGGGTTGCGGATGTTAGGAGAAGGCTGAAGATAAGAACGATATTCAACGTTCTAGGACCTCTTGTCAATCCGGCGAATCCGGAAAGACAGATTGTAGGGGTTTCAAGCGAAAGGCTCCTTATCCCGGTTGCCGAGGCGCTTGAACTTCTGGGGAGAGAGGGAATTGTGCTCAGCGGAAGCGGGATGGATGAAGTTAGCCCGAAATCCGAAACGACGGCATACATTGTGGATAATGGAATCGAAAAAATAAAGCTCCTTCCTTCCGATTTCGGAATTGACGAGACTGAAATAGTTCCCTGTGAGAGCAGCGAGGCTTCGGCGAGGAGAATAAAGGCCGTTTTCGCAAATTACGGACTGGAGGAGGATAGAAAACTAATAGCCGTGAACTTCGCAACAGCCCTCTACGCCCTAGGATTCGAGGATCTAAAGGAGAACATTTTAATTTTCAACGAAAAGATCGAAAAAGGAGAATTTCTTAGAAAACTGGGTGAGATAGTATGCAGAAGCACGAATATGTCGATCCGATAAGACTTTATTCCGTTATAAGGGATAAAAATTCACCCTTCATTCTGGAGTCCGCGGAAAAATCCGGAAATGCTAGGTATACCTACATCTCATTCGACCCGCTCTATACAGTTGAAATCGATGACAAACTGAAGGTTGATGGAGAATTTATTTCAAAAACCCGCGATCCCTTCGAGGCGCTCAAGAGCATCCATGTTCAGGGAATGCTGGTCGGCTACATAGCTTACGATGCCGTGCTCGGATTCATCGGAAAGAGAGTTGAAGAAAAATCCGTTTTCAACTGCTACGACTCCTATTTCGTCTACGATCATTTCTTGGGAAAGCTTTTCAGCAAAAATGTTGAAAATGCTGAAAAAATAGTTGAAAAGGCTAGAAGGGAAGAAATAAAGGTGGAAGACGGTGGCGCAAGCGTTTTGAGGTATGAAGACAAGGATTACTTCGAGAGAATCGTCGAGAAGGGAAAGGAGTACATTGAAGAGGGAGAAGTTTATCAGATCGTTCTTTCCAGGGAATACGAAGTCAGAAGCGATTTCGATCCATTCGGGATATATCTCAGACTCAGACAACTCAATCCCGGTCCATACATGTTTCTGCTTGAATTCGAGAAATCCCTTATCGGCTCCTCGCCGGAAACGATGGGAAAGATCGAGGGAGGGATTTTCAAGATAAATCCCATAGCCGGAACTGCCAAAAGGGTGATCGGAAAAGAAGAAGAAACAATAAAAATGCTGCTGAACGACGAAAAAGAAAGGGCAGAACATGTAATGCTTGTAGATCTTGCCAGAAACGATGTAAGAAGGGTTTGCAGGTCTGGAAGTGTTAGGGTTACCAGATTTATGGAGGCGGTTGTATATCCAAGCGTTATACACATAGAGAGCGAGGTTATCGGCGAGCTGAAGCCAAACTTAACGCACTTCGACGCAATGAGATCGGCTTTTCCGGCGGGAACCGTGACCGGTGCGCCAAAGAGAAGGGCAGTCGAGCTCATTGACGAGCTCGAGAGAACAAGGCGGAGAATTTACGGAGGTGCTGTCGGCTACTTCTCGGAAAACTCCGACATGGCGATAGCGATAAGAATGGTTGAATACGACGGGAAATGCAGGATAAGAGCCGGAGCCGGGATAGTTGCAGATTCAAATCCGGAAAAGGAGTTCTACGAAACTGAGATCAAGATTTCGAGAGTTCTGAAGGCGGTGGGACTGTGATCCTTGTCGTTGACTGCTATGATTCCTTTGTTTACAACCTCGTTGAATACGTCTCCCTTTTCGACAGGGTGAAAGTTCTGAGCAAGGACAAAGCGAGAGAGGCGAAAAAACTGAGCTTCGATGGAATCATAATCTCACCCGGCCCGGGAAAGCCCGACAGGGAGCTTGATTTCCTATTCGAATTCGATGTACCTGTTCTGGGCGTTTGCCTCGGACACCAGATAATAGCGGAAGTTTTTGGCGGAAGGGTCGGGAAGGTTAAACCCGTCCACGGAAAGGCTTCTCTGGTGTGGCACGATTCGGATGGAATTTTCAGAGGAGTAAGGAACCCCTTCAGGGCAGCCAGATACCATTCGCTTGCAGTTCTGGAAGTTCCCAAGGACTTCAAGGTTACAGCGGTCAGCGATGACGGTGTTATCATGGGAATTAGAAGGGATAGAATCGAAGGGGTTCAGTTCCATCCGGAAAGTGTGCTCACGGAGGATGGATTGAGAATGATAAGAAACTTCGTGGAGGTTTGCCATGATCGTTAAGATATGCGGAATTCGCAGCATCAGAGATCTGGAAATCGTTGAAAAACATGCGGATTTCGGGGGAGTCATTGTGAAAAGCAACTCCAGAAGAACCGTGGATCTGGAAACGGCAAGGGAGATAATTTCAAATGCGGAAATACCTGTCTTTGTCGTTTCCACCTCGGAAAGTTTAGAGGAATGGGAGGAAATCATTTCTAAAACGGAATGCGATTTCGTACAGGTGCACGGAAATCTCGGCATCGAGGAGTTTGAGATTTTGAGAGAAGAGGTTTTTGCCATGAAGGCCTTCATCGTGAGGGATTTCGATGAAACGATGGAGCAGATCAAAAGCTATAGGCCCGACTTAATCTTGCTCGATTCCGGGAGAGGAAGCGGGAAAATTCATGACTGGAGCATTAGCAGGAGAATTGCAGAGAGATATCCGGTAATTCTGGCGGGCGGTTTAAATGCGGAAAACGTTGCAAGGGCAATAGAGCTAGTTAAACCCGTGGGTGTTGACGTTTCATCCGGAGTTGAGAGGGACGGTTTCAAGGATGAGAGGTTGATAGAGGAGTTTGTAAGGAGGGCAAGAAATGAGATTCGGTGAGTTTGGCGGGAGATATGTTCCGGAAATCCTGATCAATCCGCTTGAGGAGCTTGAAAGGGCGTACAGAGAGCTCAAGGATGATGAGGAATTTAGGAAAGAGCTCGACTACTACCTCAGAAATTATG
>CAYXCK010000075.1:4806-5889 GCA_964463575.1 uncultured archaeon | reverse complement strand
AAAAAAGTTCTAGAAGAAGGGTATTAGAAAAATCCTCTATTCCATGCATGCTTTATAAAAAAAGAAAATCAAAAAATAAAGCTTCCAAAAGCTTTCTAAAGCATTTTAAAGCTTCAGCAGTCTGATGAATTGACGAGATGAAAAGTTTCCTTATATTATTTAGGAATTGAATTTGTTTTAGAGGTGATGAGCGGTGAGGTGGATGCTACCTTTGCTAATATTAATAGCCATAACCCCCGCAATGGCTGCCGGATTCGGAAAGCCATTCGAACACGGTATGCCACCAATGCCCGGAAAGAACCTTGAAGAGAAGAGAAATGAGATACAGGAAAAGCTCTTCGATAAGACAAAAGAGGGGTTGCTGAACTGGACCGAGAAACTGGAAAACTGGATCAGCAAAATGGAAAGTAAATTAAAGACGCTTAAAATGAGCGAAGAGGCGAAGAGGAGAATTGAGAAGAGAATTCAGGACATGCGTACAATAGTTGATGAGATGAGAGAAAAAATCAATGGCGCAAGCAATTTCGCGGAGCTCAGAAATGCGATGAAGGATATAAGAATGCTCTGGGCAGATCTTTCAAAGGATATGAGGCTCATAGCCTTCGAGCATGCAGTCTACCAGCTTGAAAAAACGATTGACAGGCTGAATAATATTGCAGACAGGCTCAGCGAGAAAATCGATGTTTCAAATCTGGAGGAGAAGATAAGCAATGCAGAGGGGAAACTGCAGGCTGTGAAAGAAAAGCTCACCAGCGGAACTGTTACAGCGAAAGACATTGCAGAGCTGAGGCAAGCTGTGAAAGAAGCGTTCCATGAAGCGATAAAGCTTATCAGAGAGAACAGGCCGATGCCAACACCTTCGCCAGCAACAACTAGTGCCTGAAAATTTTTAAAAATATTTTTTAATTTTTTAATCCATTTAAACTTTCTCGGACCAATCTTTTCCAACGCCATTCCTGAAACCGGCTAGAACGCACATCCAAATATTCCTAACCTCATCTCTTCGGAGATACATTATCATTCCGCAGGACAGAAAGGAGTCAAAGATCTCCAACGCCTTCGAAGCCCGATTTTTCATTCCAC
>CAYXCK010000075.1:0-4706 GCA_964463575.1 uncultured archaeon | reverse complement strand
AAAAACTTGGGATTCTTTTCTCCCCGAACCTTTCCGTTACCATGAGGAAAGCCGGAACTACGGTAAATGCGGCCAAAAGGCTCAGGGAAATCGAAACCAGAGCCAGAAAGCCGAAATCTCTCATCACAGGGAACGTGGATAACATCAGTGCTCCGAAACCGCCCATAGTGGCCAATGCAGACGTAGTTGTAGCTTTTCCCGTATACTCGATTGCCCTCCTTACAGATTCTGCAGGAGATACCCTTTGCCTTTCTTCCAGATATCTCTCCGTTATCATGATCGAGTAGTCTATACCCAAACCGAGGATTATTGAGTTCAGCGCTATCGAAACCATTGTCTGCTTAACTCCGGAAATGAACATTACTAGGTTTATCACCCCTATAACAGAAGTTATCGCGAGCAAGGGCACTACGGCCTTTCTCACGGATCTGTAAATTGCGAACAGAACTGCAAGAATGCCGATGTAGGCTATGATCGTCATCGTTGTCTGGCTGCTGATCATCACGCTTCCTAGCTCGGAATACAGCGCTGGCTGACCAGTTACATAGAATTTCCCGTTCCATCCGTAGAATTCAACATCCCTGTAAAGCGATTCTATGGTGCTCTTGTACTTCTCATAGCGATCCGCGGTGGAGTAGAAGTTAACCGCAAGCATACTGCCCGAAACGTATCGCTTCAGCTGCGCTTCGGGCACTTTTTCGAGGCTGCCATATGCCTCAACGAGCGGATTAACGGAATCGAATTTGTAAATCAGCTCCTCCTTGCTCACAATGTATTCCGCCAGATCCTTCGATTTCTCCAGGACTCTTGAATCAACTTCCTCGGTTTCGAGGACTAGAGTGAATATCGCCTGCCCGCCCGCAAGCTCTTCGAGCTCTCTGAATCTCTGAATTGCTGGCAAATCCTGCGGGACGTATTTGTTGTAATTCGTCTCAAGCTTGACCATCGGGGAAACATACAGGCCGGCAGCGGAAATAATCATAGCAACAACGAGTATTCCAAGAGGTCTGCTCGCGGTAATCCCGGAAACAATCCCGAGTGCCTGCTCAAGCCTTGCTTTTTTCTCTTCAGCCCTTTTCTCCTCTTTTATTTTTCCGCGTTCTTCAATTATCTTCAAAATGGCTGGCATTAAGGTTACGCTGAAAATGTAGGCTATTATAAGGCCCAGCGATGCTATTATGCCAAACCAGGACATCGCGGGAATGCCAACTGAAAGCATTGACATGAAGCCAACAACCGTTGTCAGAAGCGAGAGTAACAGAGCTCTTCCCGTTCTTTCAACCGCAAGCCTCAGGGCGGTATCTACGTTTTGCTTCCTGATCTCTTCCTCAAATCTGTTCTGAATCTGAACTCCGTATTCAATTGCCAGACCGACAAGCATGGGCAAAGCTCCGTTTGTGTGCTCAGAAAGAGGTATGCCGAGAAGGGGCATCATTCCGTAGATTACGAGCACGCTGAAAACAGAAATTACCAGTGGAAAAAATGCCGTCCACTTGCGCCTTGTGACACCGCTGAAAGTTGTGAAAAGGAAGAGAACCATTAAAAAAACCGAGGCCATCATTGTAATGCCAAGACTTTTCCTAATCTCCCCCTTTATCTGATATCCCAGAACAGGGGAGCCAGTTATTTCAACAGTGTAGCCCGCAGGGATTTTTATGTTCTCCACGCTTTTCTCTATGTTCCTGGCAACCTCTTCCTGTCTTGCCGAACCCATGGGTTTAAGCTGAACGATCACCATTGCGAGCGTTCTCTTCGGCACCAGATCGGAAAAGTACCTCTCAGTTATGTCCTTCAGGAGCTTCTCATCAGAAGGCAGGAATCCGAATCTCTCCCTTATTATAGAGGCGGGTGATGTTACGCTTTCAACGCCCTCAATTTTCCCAAGCTCCTCGCCGAGCCTGAGCATGAAATCGTATGCCTCGTAGTTAACAACGTCTTCGCCCTTGATGAAGATGAAAACGGCCCCGGTTGCGCGCTCGAAGTTCTTTTCATAAAGCTTGTACTGCTGATAAACCCTGTTGTCCTTGCTAAAGAAGTTCTCGGTACCAGAGGTCATTTTAACGTTCGTAGCGGAATATGCGGATAGAAGAAGGACTATGGCAACAAAAATAATCACTATTCCGGGTTTCTCTGAAACTATCCGGAGCAACCTCATCTTTTTCTCCTTCTAAGGTAGTAAACGGCTGCCGCGATTATCAAAACTGCGATTACTGCGTAAAGCGCGTAATTAACCTCGTATGGCTTCACTTTTATTACAGCCTTTGCGGGCTTGCTTATCGCCCATTCCCCATTCTCGTTCCTGTACTTTACCTCCAAGTTGAGGGCATAAAGCTTGGGAGTTGCATCCCTGTCAACTGAAATCTTGAAGCTCGCATTTGCGATTTCTCCGGGTTCCAGGCTGCCTATATAGGCTGTGTCGTCTGAAGATGTGAATGGGGAAACGATTACCAGCCTTGCGGATGCATCTTTTACCCCGGCGTTTCCGGCATTGCGGACTGCGAAGGTTATGATTTTCTCCTCCCCCGCCCTTATCTCGGGTATGCCCAAAACTTCGAATTCTATTTCGGGCAAAACTTCAACCCCTATCTTCACCGCATCCGTTTCGGCGAAGTCATCTCCGGCCTTGAATCTTATGTATAAGTCAGCAGGATATTTGCCAGCCCTGGCCTCGCTTGAAGCCTGGAGCCTAAAGAAGGCTGTAAATTCCTCTCCTGCCCTAACATCGCCGATGTAGCATTCGCTGCTCAAAGCCGAGAGGGGTGAGCTGACCGAAATCCTTGCAGATGCGCTGCGAAGGTCGAGATTGGAAACCATTCTTATAGCAACATCGCCCTTTGAATTAACGTACACCCTGCTGTCCACTGCCTTAACGCTTATCTCCGGTTTGGAAAGCACGGAAATTCCGAATGAAACGGGATCGCTTTCCTTCAGATTCCCGTAATCATCCAAATAAACCAGCTTTACCTTCGCAGGATAAAATCCTCCCTTCGGGACTTCAACGGTTACATAGAATCTCGCCCTAGCCTCTTCCCCCGGTTTGAGATCCCCTATGAAATAAGCGGGCTGCGAAGTTGAAGTGGGGGCGGAGATGCTTGAAGGCATCATGAAGGGAAGCATTGAAGTGGGAAGCGAAGGAGCTGCAGCTGAGCTCTGCTGCTGGGATTTGGGCAGCTCGATCGTGGCATAGGCATTTCTAGCGGTCTTTTTACCCGTGTTCTTTATTTTAAGCTCTATGTATCCCTTCCCGCCCGCTATCAATGGATCCGTCTTTACATCCTCAACCTCCAGAAGGACATCCTTTTCTTCGACGTAGAGCTTTATGGGGATCTCCTTCGTTTCCGTGGTGTAGTCCAGCTCGTATTCGTTTAGGAAGATATCGTATCTGTATGTGGTGGTAATCGAAACTACGCCGGTCAGGTTCGTGGTGTTCTGCTCACCCGTCAGTACCTTGAGCGGGGGATAGGGAACTAGCTTCCTTAGCCCATCGATCCTCTCGTACTTTACATTAAGCTTCAGTTCCGTCTCATTGTTTCCTATAACCTCGATTAGGAAGTAAAGGGGAACCTGCTGGGTCATTGGGAGTAGAGCAGGCAGAGTTATTTTCCCGGTCTTAACTTTAACGGCATCATTTCCGATTAGCTCGAATTCAACATTGTAAGCAGTGAAGAGCATGTCCTCACGGGGACTGAAAAAAGATGCCTCCGTCTGGTTGATATATTTCACCTTTTCCCTTACCGCAGGATTGTAAACCGTTATAACCAGAATTTTGTCCCCCTTTCCGATGTAGTTGGAATTTATCGGGGTAGTTATTCCCTTCTGAATGTCCACGTAGCTTAAACTCAAAACCTCCACATCGGGTTTCCTTTCATAATCCAGCGCCTGCACAGGAATTAAAGCGAGCAAAAGCAGCAGAAAGATTGCGGTTCTCATCATTTCACCTGTCGTAGCTTTCAGAACGAAAGATATTTAAACTTTTGCATCGGCTGATTCGAGATGCGGATTGTTGAGGTTCTGAAGTTCTTCGGGCTCAGCGATTACGAGGCAAAAGCCCTAGCAACGCTGATTGCAAAAGGTGTTTTGAGTGCAAAAGAAGTTGCAGAGCTCAGCGGAATTCCGAGAACTTCAGTTTACGATGTTATGAACAGCCTGAAGGCCAAGGGTTTTGTGGAGGAGTTCGGAAAGCCCGTGAAGTTTAGGGCAATCAGCAACGAGGAAATAATCTCCATGATCTCAAAAAGAACCGCAGAAAACATAGAAATACTTCGAGAGGAAATGTCGAAGCTCAGAACTGAAGAGATAGAATTGATAAAGCTTTACCGCGGAAAAACGGTGCTTGAAAAGCTCGAAGAGCTCGTTTTGTCTTCCAAAACCGAAATAATCGCACTGCTATCATTCATAAAGCCCGAAATAAGGAAAATTCTTTCGAAGGCCAAATGCAAACTCATCGTGATTTCAGAAAATCCCGAAGGGCTCAATGCAGAAGCATACAAGCTGAAATACGGGGGTGAAAAGGTTCCAAAAGATGTTTCCCACGGTCTTTTAATTTTCGATAACAAAAAGTTTTTCGCAATCTTTATCGATCATGTCTCCATAGGCATCGCTGGAGAAAGCAAGGGGATTGTGGAGTTCTCAAAGTTGATGATCGAGCCCTTACTAAGGGAACTCAGGGTTAAGAAAGATTTTTAAGTCATTTCTATTCCCTTCTC
>CAYXCK010000074.1:0-6002 GCA_964463575.1 uncultured archaeon | reverse complement strand
GCGAAGAAAAAGTAAGTTTCTTCACTGATCAAATGAATAATTCCCTATTTATTAAAACTTCTTCTGCCGGTTTTTCAGATATTTTTTTGATAAGAACTTTTCCAAACTCACTCCAAATTTCTTTTACAAAAATAACATCGCTCCTATCTCCTATGGCAACAAAAGAGGGGCCATTTCCAGACAGACCGCAACATATTCCCTCTTTCCAAAGCCTTTCAGCAATATCTATTGGATAACCCAACAAGCTACAGTAAAAAACCGTGTTTTTTCGCATGACCTCACAGAAATCATGCCTTCTCAACTTCTCCTCAACATTTCCGAGCTTCTGCGATTCTCTTTTTATGGTTTCCCAGTCCACTTTACCTCGCTGAAAGTTAGGAATCAGAACCGCAACGTAGCCTTTACAAATAAACCAGTCCCTCAAAGCACGCCTATAATTCTCAGAAATAACGAAACCTCCCAAAAGAGACGCTGAAGCATCATCAAACGCACCTGTATAGCTAATACCAGCTTTCAAGGAAAGATCGGCATTCACCCTAAGTATTTCCGAGGCAAAGAGTTTTTTATCATTCTTCTTCATTATTGCCGATATCAGGGCGTTCAGGAAAGCGCTGCTACTACCCAAGCCGCTCCTTTCAGGAATCTCGGATTTAACGATTACACGTAACTTCTCCGAAAAGAAGTTTAGAACTTTTTCAAGGACTTCCGTACCCCTTTCCTTTCCATTCACAATCAAAACGTTCTCATCAGAAGGCCTAATCTTCACTTCCAAAATTAGATTTATTCCGAAAGCACAACCAATTCCTGTAGCCAAAGCATTTAAAACGGTTCCTGCTGCATATGCTTTTGCTCTCATTTACTCACCAAGCAACGAAAAAAGAGCTATTCTTTCCCTTATAAGCAATGGAAGCTTTTTTATTCCAACTATTTCCAGCTCCTCTTCAGTTATCTCGTACAGATTCATAACTTCTCTCAGATTGTATTCTGGCACAAATTCCTGTTCTTTAAAATCGATCTTTGAAAATTCGTCTTCATCTATAACAACAACAACCGCCTTTTCTTTTGCTGTCAATTTTTTTGCAATTTCTATCTGTCGAGTTGCCGCGAAGTATAGAAGTATCTCAACTGCAAGACTTTTTGATATTCTTCTACCATTTTCCCAGTTCTTAAAAGCTTTTTTCGCAGCAAACTCAACAGTCGATAGATCTACCACAAACTTTGGATCTATAAAACAGGCAAAATCACCAAAAATTTGTTTCGATGATCCAAATGTCACTCTCATATAACCCTCATTGTGGACTCCATTTTCACACCTTTATCTGTTAAATCGTACCTTATCACAGCCCTCGGAACTATTATTCCTTTAAACTTTATGAACTTCATTCTCCTCTGGATTTCGTAATCGGCTTCCTTAAGGGATAACTCAATCACACCATCACAGAGGTGCTTCATCATGGTCTCAATTTTTTCATCCAGCATCCCTTTTGTCAGAAGTAGAAGATAAGCTGATTCCTTCTCTTTCGCATCGCTTAAGAAGAATTTCACGAGAGAAGAAACATCTTCCACTGCATAATTGAAAAAGAAGTAGGTAAGGTTATTCACTACGGTTCTATCAAATCTTTCATTTTTTATTATAGTTTTGATTCCCCCTAGAGGGTCGTGCATGGTTTTCTTCAGATACCCCCTAGCATCACCTTCTTCTCTGTTTTTCAGGCTTATTAGGGTAAATTCCTGATAATTCGGAAAATATAAGTTTATGTTTCTCTTCAAATCCTTTTCACTGTCATCTGTTGCTATATATAGTACATTTTCCCCAGAATTTGATCCCTCAATTGCGAAATGGTATGAGAAAACCTCTCCTCCAGCTCCTGGCTCCTCCAGTATCAAAACTACAGAACCGCCCGGTATCCCACCACCAAGCTGAACGTCCAGCGGATGAATACCAGTTTTAAATACCCTCATTAAATTCACTCATAAAGCCACTATATATATGTTTTTCATCTCTTCCTGACTATTTTGTAGAACCCAAATTTCGGGGAAAAAATTTCTCCGTTTATTTTAAGCTTTGAAAGAATTTCCCTAGCTTTTGATTCTTCGATTCCCTCACTCTCGGCCCTCTTTATTATCTCATCCTCAGGAGCTCCAAGCTGATTAGTTTCCTCTAGCTCCTCTATGATCTTCTTTATCGTCCAAATCCTATCCCTCTGTCTCTTAGATGTCCCAGCAAAGGCAAAATCTATATCGAGTTCCCCTGTTTCTGGATCTACTGCTATTTGCGCAAGACTCTTCTCCATTATTCTGGTCACTCTCTCGACGTCCTCAGCTGTAACGATTTCGCTGAGTCTAATTCTTGCAGACGCTTCTGCAAGTCTCACGAGACTCTCAAGCTGTCTCGCTGTAATTGGCACAGGAGAATTTTCCTTTGCCTTCGATCTTAACGAAATATAGTATTCTTCAATTTTCTTCTTAGCCTCCTCACTCAAAACTGGATTTATGTTCTTTGCATATGCGATGTACTTCCTAAACAGATCGGGATCAATTGCTGGCTCTATTTTTTCCACTTTCTGTCTTAGATCTTCGGTAATGGAGTTAGATTTTTCAATAATTTCCCCAAGCTGATGGATGTTCAATATATGTTCCGCAAGCTTCCTGTCCCTTTCAACATTTGGTTCGTCAGTCATAACAAATATCAAATCAAATCTAGACAAAAGGGTTGGAGAGAGTTCTATTTGCTCGGCAATCGGAGAATAACGATCAAATCTACCGTATTTTGGATTTGCTGCTGCCAAAAGAGCGCATCTTGCCTTAAGAATTGCATTTATTCCAGCTTTCGCGACGCTTATTGTTTGCTGTTCTAATGCCTCATGCAAAGCAGATCGATCTTCTTTCCTCATCTTATCTATTTCGTCAACAAGAGCTATTCCTTTATCTGCCAAAACCAAAGCCCCTGCTTCGAGGGTCCACCTTCCATCGATTTCATCTCTCACCGCCGCTGCCGTAAGTCCTGCAGTTGTTGTGCCTTTTCCGGTTGTATAAATGCTCCGAGGAGCTATTCTGTGCACATATTTAAGCAATTGAGATTTCGCGACACCCGGATCACCAACGAGGAGAATATGGATGTCTCCTCTGATCTCAGTTCCATCCGGGAGTTTTTTAGGAACTCCACCGAAAAGCTGAAGAGCGATGGCCAGTTTAACATCTTCATACCCATAGATGGATGGGGCAATAGTTCTCACGACCCTTTCATATATATCATCGCTTCTTGCAAGCGCCAAAATCTTTTCTTTATCCTTTTCTGTTATCTCAAACTCTTCATATTCTTGCTGAACAATTTCAATCGAGTTCCCTTCCACAAATAAGTCCAAATGTGTAAGCTTTCTTTGCTGAATTCCTCTTGGCCTCGCCCTTACTATTCCGTTGACAATAATCCTGTCCCCAGGATTAACAGTTCCAGCTATGTCAGCTTCTAGTATCACATCGATACTCTGCGGTTGCTCGCCTCCTCTAAGGTTTTCGGGATATTCTTGTATTCTCACCCTTTGGCTATCAACAGAAATGCTGTTTTCCGGCATGAACACAAATCTTTTTCCACCACAAGCGCACTGGTTAGGATACCTAAGCAAGGATTCATCCTGAGAAACACAGGAAAGGGACCCACACTCTAAACACTTGAATGCGGCAGAAACTACTCTCGGCCTCACTTCTGTAACTTTTCTGACTATTCCTTCTATTGCAACAAATTTCGAAATGTGGATGCTTCTGAGATTCCTTATCAATACTTTTCTCGTAGCTGGAAGGGAAAATATCCTCGGCTTGCATCCATCAAGCGAGACACCATAGATGTTTGTCGATCTTGCAAGTCCCTGCTCGGCATGGGTTAAAACAAGATCTGGATGCTCGAGCAGTTCTTCACCAAGTCTACCTTCTTGAAAAACAAGTAAATCACGAGTAAAATTAATGTAAATGGACCTTTTATCTCCACCCTCCATTATACGGAAAGCCAACTTATTCAACTCTTCCGGATAGTACTTCTCAAAAAACTCTGTCCAAATTTCTGGACAGCTGATCACATAATACTTCTGCAAAAAGCTTAAAAAATTTATCCTATAAACCCATTTGATGCTCACACAGAAACTGGTTAAGAGAATAGTAGGGGAGTTGCCAAAAAAAGTTCTCATAAAAGTATACCACGATCACAAAATGCTTGAGTTCATAAAAAACTTGAGCCAAATGATTCCAATAGACTACGAATTCGAAAGTGAGAATGAAAAAGAGTTAAACTTACCAGCTATCGAAATAAAAGGAACTAATTTATTCTTTCACACAGTACCGAGGCATTCTGAGCTCGAATCTTTTCTGCTTGCTTTAAAGATAGCATCAGAACTTGAGGATAATTTGAAAAAATCGGAAGTAAAAATACTTACATTTATATCCCCACTCTGCCCAAACTGCAAGAAAACAGTGGATTCTTTGAACAGAATTGCAATAAAACATGGATTTGAACACCACATTCTTGATGTAACTCTATTCCCGGAAATTGCTGAAATAAAAGGTGTTTACGGAGTACCAACAATCATCGTAAACAAAATTATAATTAGAAGTGCTCTGGGTGAGAGATATTTGGAAAAATTGATAATTTCGAGTCTTAAAGGAAATTACTACGATTACGTTGTTCACAAACTCGAAAGAGGAGAAATAGAGGACCTGAAAATTTTGGAGGAGACAGAGATTTTCGCTGAACTAATTGCGCATGAAAATTTCTTTATCCGCCTTGGTGCAATGGCCCTAATTGAGAGTATCCTCAAGAGCGGAGGAAAGATTAGTAAAAAGGCAAAGGAAAAAATAATAGATATGCTCAATCACAACGACAGAAGAATAAGGGAGGATGCAATGATGATGCTAGGTTTGATCGGAGATAAAGAAGACATTTCACTAATTGAGCGATTTCTAGGAGATTCGAATCTTTCAGAACCCGCAAAGGAGGCAATTGAAATGATAAGGGATAGATATGGAGATTGAAATTGGCGGAATTGAAGCAAGTTACTACCTTTCAGGAGAAAAAGCTGTACTTCTATGTCCTCCTCACCCACTTATGGGTGGAAATAGATTTGATGTCAGACTGATGAGAATCTCAGAAGAGTTGAATAAACTTGGTTTTTCTACACTCTCTTTTGACTACAAAGGTTACAGAAGCGGGATTGGAGAGATTGAAGATGCAAAAACTTGCATAGAGTTCCTAAAATCGAGACATTCAAACGTATCGGTTCTCGGATATTCTTTCGGAAGCGTCGTCGCCTCAAATGTTGCAAATATCTGCAATTCTGCTATCTTCATCTCCCCTCTACCATCGATTGGATCAATAGTTTTTAAGGATGCAAATGTACCGAAATTCTTTATAATTGCAAAGAAGGACCAATTCCTACCCCTATCTAAGAGTTTAGATCTTTTTTTCAAACTCAGCGAACCCAAAGATTTTGTAATACTGGATACAGATCACTTCTACTCGGGAAAATTTGATATCCTAGCGAAGAAAGTCTGCGAATTTTTAAATATAGAAAGAAAATAGACATTGATCGCTTCTGACTAACGCCATTAATTCATAACTGGTTTTTTGAGCACCCTCTTTATAAGATCTAGCTTTAAAAATGCTCCGGCCGGGATTTGAACCCGGGGCGCGGGCTCGAAAGGCCCGAATGTTTGACCGGGCTACACCACCGGAGCGCAAAATAAACGTTATGAGAAGATTTAAATCTCTTTCGCTCATCGAAACCAAAACAGTTATATTTAGCGAGAATATAGCAGAGATAGGGGTCGTGGCGTAGCCAGGAAGCGCGGCGGGCTCCAGTGGTGTGATGAGTTGTGGGTCTACTGAAATGTGATGACCCATTGGAGTGCTGACCGAAGAGACCCGCAAGTCGTGGGTTCAAATCCCACCGGCCCCATTATTTTGTAACTCAAACTATCTAGTTAGTAGGCGGAAAAACTTATAAATCTGCAAAACT
>CAYXCK010000073.1:0-6003 GCA_964463575.1 uncultured archaeon | reverse complement strand
TCGAGGTCGGCATGCACGGTTTTTCTTCGTCGGTGGGGACCGGCTTTACTTCCTTCCCGCAGATTGGACAGAAAAGCTCCCACTTTCCACTTTTCACTTGCTCTTCACTCCTTGGCTGCGGATAGACTGTCCCGCAGCTATTGCAATTATACTTTCCCTCCCCGTAAATGGACATGGACGAAGCAACCACGAGTTTCTTTACATCATTGGGCTCGTTGACCAAAACATCCAGCAAGTTGGCTGTCCCGTAAGTGTTATAGGCGGTGTACTTTTCTATCTTATACATTGACTGGCCGACTCCGACGGCCGCAGCCAAGTGGATCACTGCGTCTATGTCCTTCATGGCCTTGATTAGAACCTCTCTGTATCGCACATCACCTCTCATGAACTCAACACTCTCGTTGCAGTAATCGGGTGGTTGACCTGTTGGATGGGCCTGCGGTTCTAGGTTGTCCAGAACCCTCACTTGGTAACCCCTTTCCACCAACAGGTCAACCGTGTGGCTCCCTATGAAACCGGCACCTCCTGTCACTAGGACTTTTTCGATGTTCCTTGTTTTCATTTGGACCTTTATTTATTGTATTTTTTTCTTTTTTATTTTTCTGGGCCCCAGTTATAGACAGCATACAACTAAGGCAAATCGACTCCAAGATGTATGTTACGGTCAAAATCGTGGATTAGACTATTGCTCCCTAAGAGGCTGAAAGGGAAAGCATGAAAAACGAGCGAAAAGAGGAAGAGGACAACCCCGATACAGATAAATATATTTTGTACCTTAGTTTTAAGATGACAACCGGTATAACCGGAATAGCTGCCGTTTTAAACTTGATAAAAGGAAACTATCCGTTTATTGAAAGCATACTGTCCGTCCTTCCAATCTGCAAGCAAATGCTAATTTCCGATGGGGGATCTACAGATGGAACACTGGAGGTATTACAAAGATTGAAAGCAAAATACGACAAGATAAAAATTTTCCGGGAAAGATGGGAGGTTCATGAAAAAGGTAGACTTTTTAAAGGTGTGGTCAAAACAGTCAACCGTCTTATGAGAAAGGCAAAAACCTCTCATATTCTGTATCTCCAGGTAGATGAAATTTATCACGAAGATTGCTTGGGCCAAATTGCTAGTTTACCAAAAATATATCCAGGCAAAATGTTCTTCAAGTTTCCTTTCATGCACTTCTACTCTACTAAACCTAACAGGGAATACATCTTCGAAAGACCATTTTATTCGGTGTCTGGCGTGCCTTATTGCTGGGCAGTCAGAATGATAAAAAATAAGCCCCAAGAGATAGTTTCTTTTGGGGATGCGTGGACGTTTTGTTTTAAATTTTCGGAAATAGTAAAAAAATATTTTTTTCATCCAAGAAAAATGGGTAAAACGATCTTTCTTGGAGATGAAGTGGATGGGTATACTGCCTACATTAACCTGAAATATCCAGTATTTCACTTCAGAGGTGGTCAAGTGGGAAAAGATGTGGATCAATCCGATCTGAAGCCATACAAAGGTCCTTTTCCTGCTATAGTGCGCGATTTAATAGGGAAGAAATACAGAATTCGCGAAGAACTACTAGATATTCGGTGATCTTATGAAGATTTTATTTGTTATTCCTAAGTTAGGTGCAGGAGGGGCCGAGAAGACTACCGTTCTTCTCTTAAAGCACATAAATCGAAGAAAATTCAATTGTGGTCTGCTATTATATCAGAGAAAAGGAGAGTTCCTAACAGAGTTACAAGATATTCCCATTGAAAGTATTGAAGCCCCAGATAGTGGTCTTTTATACAAAGCTAGCAAAATACTAAAACTTAACCGAGCGATAAAAAAATGGGGGGCCGATCTTGTCGTAAGTCATCTATGGGGATGTAACTTAGATGTAATCCTTGCAACTCGCTACTTAGATCATGTATCAAGTCCCATCATCGTTCGACCCATGGAGAATATAAGGTACAAACTTCAAGAAAACACTGCTTTTCAAAGATTTTTCACAAACCTTGCCATCAAAAAAACGTACCGGAAAGCTGATGGTATTATATCTGAATCTGAAGGAGTAAAAAATGAGTTGATAAAATATTATGGTGTCAAAGAGAACCAAATTGAGACAATTTACCCTCCAATCGATATAGAGTATATTTCACTCGCAAAAAAAGAGAAAGTGGATCATCCATGGTTTTCAGATAATGTTCCAATAATTATCACTCTTGCAAGACTGGTTCAAAACAAGGGTCACGTTTATTTGATTAAGGCTTTTGCTAATCTTAGAAAAAAATACAATTGTAGATTAGTTATTATCGGACAAGGGGGAGAGAGAGAAAAGCTCGAACGTTTGACGCGTGAGCTTAAAGTAAATAAGGATGTTGCTTTTTTGGGATTTCAACCCAACCCGTTTAAGTATATAGCTAGGGCACAAGTGTTTGTACTTAGCTCGCTATATGAAGGGTTCGCCCGTGTATTAGTTGAGGCTATGGCATGCAATGTTCCCGTAGTATCAACCAGATGCCCTTATGGGCCCGATGAGATAATAAAAAATGAAATCACCGGAATGCTCGTTCCCGTAGGAAATGTGGATGCCTTATCTAATGCAATTTCGAAGTTGTTAGTAGACGATGCCTTAAGAAAAAAAATAGTGAAAAATGCTAAAAAGAGATGCGCCCAGTTTGATGTAAAAATAAAAATCAAAGAACATGAGAAATATTTCGAAAAAATAGCAACATAAAAGGAAAAGTAATCACTCTCCCATGATCTCGCGCCAAACTTTTTTCCATCTTCTCAATCCAGCTTCTGTGGAATAGAACTTGCTCATTCTTCTAAACCTGAGTGATAAACTTCTTAGTTCTCCTTCATCCAACTCTACTATTTTCTTTACATGTTTTTTTATATCTTCCGTATTAAAGGAGCCGATAACAAGATCGCTGTTTATTTGGGCAATAAAGTCCTTATTCCCGGTCTTATAGGATACTATCGGAATGTGTCCAGAAGCCATTCCTTCCATAATGGCAACAGCATTGGGCTCGTATCTAGCCAGATGAAATTGAAACAAGCTGTCTTTCAAATACTCTTCTAGGTTTTGGGTTGCTGGCAAAACAATAATCTTGTACCTTTGCAATATATCTTTTTTGTATCCTTTTCTTTCCAAGTAGTTTTCATGCCCTCCTATCAAATAAAATTTTGTATCAGCTCTTATGATGTTTTTTTTCTTCAACTTAATGAAGGCATCGACCATGATATCCACACCTTTCAAAAATGAATTAACTCCGATGAAAATAAAGTTTCTCCTTTCGAAGTTAACAGGTAGCTTAGAGAGTTTACGATAATCTCGATGCATAAAAAGTTCGGCTATTTTTATATCAAACTTGAAGTATTTTTCAAAGTCTTTCTTGATCATTTTAGAGACTGCAATCATATGATCCACATATTTGTTCAAATTCACCAAGTTAGTGAAAAATACTCTTCTCATCCAATTTCTTTCTATGAAAAATGGCTCATGACTGTTCCCGATTACGACCACTTTATTTTTCTGATTTTTTATGAAAGGAAGTAACGGAGCAGGAGTTAAGCCCTCCAGGAGATACACATCATACCCTTTCACATTTTTAGCTAGGAAAGGAGCTCTTAGCGTTGTTGAATATGGATGCAGGAGTTTTAAGCGCTTATAGCAAAAAAAGTTTTTTATTCCAAACTCTTGCGCTATAAGTTTAGATGTTGGATGAATTACATCCATATAGATTACCAAAGAGCTTTTGGCGTTCATTCTCTCCGAAAATTTTTTTCGATTTCAAATCTAAAAATATTTTCCAAACCCCTACTGACAACCTCTTTTGTGAACCCTGCATTTTTAAATTTATTTATTAACGCCAACTCGTCGCCATGAATTGCGATTACCCACAATGGAACTCTTCTCAAAATTCTATTTGGAACGCTAAGCAGACCTTTCTCACATCCCTCACAGTCAACCTTAGCAAGATCAAACTCCTCCTTTTTTAGGAGGTTCAACCACGATTTCACCTTAATTTTTAGAGCCCCCATATGTTTTCCTGTATTTTCTGCCTCCTCTTTTACATGTAAGTAACCATTCTCCGACCACAATCCAGAGGCTCGTATCTCCACATTTTTAATTCTATTGATGGACAAGTTTCTCCTAGCGACACTATAGAAAACTGGTTCATAAGCTGTTATCCGTTTAGCGCCCATCAACGAAAAGGCAATAGAAGTTTCTCCAAGATATGCCCCAACATCCAAGATTCTTTTATTTTGAATATCTTTTTCGGATAATTGGTATACTTTAAGATCCAAAAGATCCTCGTAGAGAACTGGCCTTAACATAACGAAAGAAGGGGAAAACAACTTTATGTTCCACTTTTTATCGACCAAGTAATATCCATTTTTCCCACAAATCAACCGGAATCTACTAGCCCTTTTCTTTAACTCATAGGTAACACCAAAACTTGACGAGTCCGAAATTTTAATTCCATTAAAGTAATAGCTTCTGCCTGTTATTCTTCTTCTCGCTTCAAGAAAAAAAAATTGGGGAGAAATCCGAAGTACTTCCAAGGCGACCTTAAGTTTCTCAACAGCCTTAAGTTTTTCCTTTTCCATGATACTCCTTATCAGTTCTACTTCCCCAGCGTATTTAAAAATATTGTTTTCTTCAACTTTTATAAGCTTAATTAGCCAAGAATGGTCTCTACATCTTCTCATCTGCCAGCTTCAACAGTTCTTTCTCTACCTTGATGCAAAACTGTTTCCAATCATATTTTTTCGCCTTTCTGAACCCCTTTTCTCTCATTTTTTGAAGTTTTTTCCTATTTTTAAGCAACTCCTCTATGGAATCCGCTAGCGCCTCCACATCCCTGGGAGGAACAAAAACTACTTCAGATTCGGAGGAGAAGTCTAGATAACAAGGCAACTTATACACTACTGGTACCGTTCTGCATCTCATGGCCTCCAAGACCACTAAACCAAAGCCCTCTCTTGTTGAAGGTAATACTAGGATTTCCGATGATTTCATCATGGTAATCACTCTCCTGTATTCTGTGACAAGACCTGTGAACCTAACTATTTTTTCTATTCCCAATTCTTTTGTCATTATCTTCAATTTCTTTTTTAGTACTCCATCCCCTACTATCAAGCACTCTAGTTTTGCAAACTTCTTCGATAGCCTCTGGACTGCCAAAAGCAAGTCTTCAACATGTTTGTGAGGTACCAGCCGTCCTACATATATAATTCTATTTCTGACCTTCCGCGCTCGCACGGAATCGATTGAATTCACGTCGATCCCACTCCCGCATATCTCTATTTTTTCCTTCGGAATCCCAAATGTCTTCTCCAGCTGATACTTAATAGGACTGCTAACCGTTAGGATTTTTGAATAAGGTAGTCTACAAACCAAGGCTTCCACCAGATCACCCAGGGGAGCCAGAAAATTGTGACCTAAAGCCGGCCCCCAAGTGCCCCTGTAAACATCATGAATGACGACCGTCACGGGTTTACATGCCAGTTTTCCCCTTATGAAACCGGCCAGACAAGGAAAGTACGCATTGCAGTGAATTAAATCGTAGTCTGGGAATCTTGTAAATAAGAGGGCTAAGAAATAAAAAAGCGTTGGAGCACGGGTCCTTTTATTTAGAGGATGTTTGAGCAATCCCACTCGGTGGATGTGAACCCCCTCCAGCACTTCCTGCTCAGGAACACCATTTAATTTCACCGAATACACATGCACCTCATGTTTCTTGGCTAGGAATTTGGCTAGCTCAAAAAACTGTCTCTCTCCCCCACCCAGTTGGTATGGCCAAAAGAGCTCGGTAAGGAGAATGATCCTCATCCTAAGCTCTAGCTCTTTTGCGACATTTTAAGATGCCTAGGTATGGTCACCAGCACCCTCACCCCACCACCTCCAGGTAAATCTTCTCTATCCTCCGCACCAGCACCTTCCAGTCGTACTCCTCCGCCCGCCTCCTTCCCTCCCTTATCAGCCTTTCCCTCAGGGAGCGGTCGGAGAGGAGGAGG
>CAYXCK010000072.1:0-6123 GCA_964463575.1 uncultured archaeon | reverse complement strand
GTTGCTTCCGAAATGGTTCCTGTTGCAACGGCTAACGATGGTGGCGGCAGCATAAGAATTCCGGCAAGCTTCTGCGGGCTTTATGGTTTAAAACCTACTTTTGGAAGAATTCCATGGTATCCCTCTTTGCCGGTTTTTATCAACATGGTTTGCGAGGGGTTTTTGACAAAATTCGTTGAAGACACAGCTCTTCTTTTGGACTTGGTTAAGGGCTGGGATCAGAGAGACATTTATTCATTGCCAGATGACGGAATTAGCTACCTAAAAACTTTGGAAGATCCAATAGATGGAGTTAGGATCGCGTATTCTCCCGATCTCGGCTACGCAACAGTAGATCCAGAGGTTGAGGAAATAGTCAGAAAGGCTGCTTTCAAGTTAGAAAAATTTGGAGAAGTGGAGGAGGTGAGGATTGAAATTCCCAACATGGAAACAGAGCTCACGATGAAAGTTTTGCTCGAATTCGTGGCCTTCATGTCGGAAAAACTTGAAGAATGGAAAAAGGTGGCATATCCTCCTTATCTAGCCTTTTTGCCGATGGCTGAAGCTTTTAGTTGCAGGGATTATATAGGAATAGAGGCAAAGAAACTTGAGCTTTGGAGAGCATTAAGAAAAATTTTTGAGAACTATGATTTTCTGATAACACCAACAACAGCTGTTAAGCCTTTTGAAATCGGAAAGATAGGCCCGGATGAAATTGCTGGAAAGCCAACAACACCCATAGGATGGATGCCTTTCACTTATCCTTTTAACTTCACCGGACAGCCTTCCGCATCGATTCCGGCGGGATTCAGCAAGGATGGATTGCCCGTAGGAATGCAGATAACCGGAAGGAAATACGAGGATCATAGGGTTCTCCAGATTTCAAAGGCATTTCAGGATATTTCGCCTTGGCAGAAAATAAAACCTAGGATCAAGTGAAGAGACGCAAAAAAGGGTAAAAAAGCTTTATTTTCCAGGGCATCTCGCAATGCAATATTTTTTCCAGGTCTTTGTTGCTCAGAAATTTTGCGGCCTTTATAAACAGTTCCTCCCTTTCGGCAAATAGATCCCACAGTTTTCTGAAAAAATAGGCAGTCGAAAGTCTTTTTCCGAGATACTTTTTCCAGAGAAAATCGTATTCCTCAAGTTTTCCTTCTTCAAAAAAATTATTAACCACCTTTCCAGCCAGATCGCCTGCTATCATCGAGATCGGGATTCCACCTCCGGTATGGCTTATTATCATGCTCGCAGAATCTCCCGCGAAGATCACATTTCCATGTACAGCCCTTTCAAATGGTCTATCTATTGGAACAACTGCACCCACTTTGCTTACAATTTCCGCCTTTTTTAGGAATTGCGAGGAATAGGGAAAATCCTTTACAAACCTTTCAAGGACTTTGTGAATGCTTTCATTTGAATATTTCTGTCTAAAACCGATTCCGACATTCGCAATTCCATTTCCCTTTGGTATTATCCAGGCATAAGCCCCCGGACTTATAGCTTTTCCAAGAAACATGTAAATCGTTTTTTCATCGCACTCAACGTTTCTCATAACATACTGTTTGGCCGAAGATATCTCGTAATTCCAGAGATTGAGATCTTTTGCAATCCTTGAATTTGCCCCGTCGCATGCTATCAGAACCTTTGGCTTCTTTATTCCCTTGTTTGTTATCAGAGTTCCATTTTTATAGCCCAGGATGACTTCTCTTTCAATTCTGTGCCCGCTTTCTGCAGCAATTGTTTGTATCATCTCATCTCTCCTGACAACGTGGAACTCAAAGTCGATTTCATAACTTTTCCCGTTGGGCAAGAAAAATGAGATTGTATCGGTTCTGTTGCTTTCGAATCTCTTCGGTAAATCAAAAAGGCTGTAGTCCTCCAAATCTGGCAGAAGTCTTTTCATCTCCCTTTTTGTAGGGATAATCTCCCCGCACTTAACCGGATATCCGAGTTTTTCGCGTTTGTCAATACCCAGGACTTCCAGCGATTTAGAAAGACTTCTCAGGGCAAAAGCGCCTGCAATACCAATTCCCGCTACTATAACATCCACAGTGGAAATGTGAGATAGTATTTTAAATTTTCTGGAAATCCATGTAGTAGGTATCTATTTCATCGTAGCACTTCAGCAGCTTTGCAACTTCAACCGCAATTATATGGGCGCATGGACTCCTGCTTTTCAGGTTTATCTGGAAATCAGGACAGGTGCAAAAGAATTCCTCGACTATGTATTCTTCTCTGCCAACTACAACGAAGAAGTCCAGATATTTTTTTATCCTTCGTTGATAAATATAATGAAAGGCTTTCTCCCCTCTTTTTCCATAGTTCAGGAATAGAGCCTTGTAGAGTTCGTATCCAACTCCCTTCCTTGCCGCTTCGATTACCTCACTCTTCAGAAATCTGTGAGACATCGATCCTCGAAAGCTCTAAAGTTGTTGATATTGCATCTATTCCGTCTATCCAGCCAATTATTTCGCTATCTTCCGGTATATTGATCTCTGGAAGCCTCTCTCCTTTGATAATTTTTGCGCCAGCCCGGGCAATCATGTCGAATGCTAAATCGAGATTTCCTTTTTTTTCACTCTCAATTGCATCCTTTATGAGCTCTTTTAGGTCTTTTTTGCTGAATTTTCCTTCGAGGAAGTATTCAAAGGATGCAAGTACAGCTTTAACGGATTCTTTTGTGAGGAAGAATAAATCTTCTTTAAGGTCAGAATTAAATTCAAAATTTTTATTGAATATATTGTTAATTTTTTTAATCTCGTTCAAGGCTTCAATTTTCTTAATTTCCCTTCTCTTAACCGCATTTATAATGTTGAAGCAGGCGATGATTACATCCTCGAGCATTTGATCAAATACCAGAAGTGTCGCAGGATCTTCTTCGCTAACCTTTAGCTCGTTGATCTTGTCCACCCAGTTCTTTAGCCTTCTCTCGCTGTAGAATTCCATGACCCCATTTGCTGTGAAAATATAAGTATTTTCAGTTTTTTGTGTTTTTTAAGTGAACCCAGCAAATCCTAGAGTTCATTTTTGGGATGATAAAAATGATGGGTTTATGCTTTAACAATGGGAAAGATCATTTTGTATCTTCTATTCCTCTTTCAGTTACCTTAAAGACAACTTCTCCTTCTGGCAGATGTGGAGAATCAACAAGTCTGGCAATCCTCAGGTCTCCCTTGCTTTTCTTAAGATATACCCTATAGGTTGCTGTGTGCGCAACAATGTGCCCGCCCACGGGTCTTGTCGGATCTCCGAACGGTACATCCGGCCTTGCCATGACTTGGTTTGTAACGACGACGGCTGCGTTGAAGAGCTCGCCAAATTTCATAAGATCGTGCATATGTCTGTTCAGTTTTTGCTGTCTGTCAGCCAGGGTTCCCCTTCCAACGTATTCTGCTCTGAAGTGAGATGTGAGAGAATCCACTATGAGAAGTCTCACCTGTTTTCCCTCTTTTTTTAACTTTTCTGCCAACTCTTTCGCGTTGTCAACCAGGAGCATTTGATGGCTTGAATTATAAGCTTGTGCAACATAGATGTTTTTCAAAACCTCGTTCGGATCCAGATTTTTTGCTTGAGCCATTTGAATTATCCTTTCTGGCCTGAATGTATTCTCAGTGTCAATCACAATTGCACAGCCGTTTAGACCACCTTTCTCTTCAGGTAACTGAACGTTTACAGCCAGTTGATGGCAGAGCTGTGTTTTTCCACTGCCAAATTCTCCAAAAAGTTCTGTTATTGCCTGTGTCTCTACTCCCCCGCCAAGAAGGCTGTCCAATTCTCGACTTCCGGTTGTAATCCTCTTCACATTCCTTCTCCTTTCGAGAACTTTATCACCGCTCTCGAAGCCACCAATACTTGCCATCTTCCTTGCATGTTGTATTATCTTCATCGCACTCGATTCACCAATTCCAGCAATCGAAGAAATTTCGGCAGGGGATGCAATAGCAATAGCTTCGATTGTCGTAAATCCTGCATCTCTTAGCTTTTTTGCTGTTTCAGGGCCAACTCCAGGAATATCTTCGAGATCATGAACTTCTTCTCCCATAAAGTTTTCTCCACCTTAAAGAATTAAGCTTTTTGCTTTTCCTTGATCTCTTCTAGAGACTCTCTTACAGATTTGTTGAGCGCTATTTCACCTATAGACTTTATGTGCCTGCAGATGCTCAAAAGATATACACTCATTTGCGGGTTCGTATTCATTTTGTCAATAATTCTGTTCTCTAGATCCTCCAGGAGCTGTATAGAATCCTCCGAAAGCTCTATATTGGATTCAAAATACGCCCTGGATACCAGCTCGAATGCATTGTTAAACTCCATGAGAAACTGCTTAGAAAGCTCAAGTTCATCTTCGTTCATTTTTACCAGAAGTTTTGAAAAGTCTTCTAAATTGTCAATTATTTCCTCTATTAGTTTCGCCACCGTTCTTATTCCTAAAATCAACCTCAACTCATTCCATTTTGCTGGACTTGAAAACTCCCTGACGAGTCTGTGTTCCTGTCTGACTGCTAGAAGGTAGAGTCTGTCGGTATCTTCCTCCAGGTTTTTGAGCTCGGAGAGGGATGAATAATCCCGTTTTAGTATGGCATCTATTATGCTCTCTATTATTGTCTGCACGATTTGACCCATTCTTTTGACAACACCGTAAACATCGAAATCCGTGATTGTGAGACATCTCAATACGATCTTGTCCCTCGTATCTATTATTTCAATGCCTATTATGGATTTCACAATCTCGCTTATCTTCGCTATCAGTTTTGGTGTCACCTTTTTATCTTTTATCACTATTTCATCAATTCCCTGGATGTAGAGAGCGTAGAGGAACCTTTTTAGGAACTTTTCGTCGTATCTTCTTAAATCTGTTATTTCAACCTTTGAAATTTTGATGTCTTCTTTGAAACCTTTCGGATAGAGCGTTATTACGCTATCTTCGATTTCTAGTACGATTTCATCACCCTGTTTCAGTCCATTTGCTTTTACCCAGTCTTTTGGTAGACTGACCATGTAGCTTGAGCCACCGATCAGCTGAAGTTTTCTCGTTTCTACCCCCATATTATACGTAGTCCTAATATGTAGTAAAAATAACTTTCGTTTGATTCCCAATAGATACAAAATTATTTCAAATTATTCCGATGATTTTTTTAGTCGGGAATAGATCAAGTTACGTGATCGTGACTTACTCGAAAAACGTTTTCGTGCCCCTTACCAGAACTTGCAGAAATAGATGCTGGTATTGTGGTTTTAGGAGAGATAAAGTGGATATTATGCAAAGAGAAGAGGTTGAAAAGCTTTTTTCTATGGTAAAGGATGCAAAAGAGGCTCTGTTCACGTTTGGAGAAAAGCCAGAGGTTTATGAAGGTTTTAGAAAAATTCTGAAATTAATGGGTTACGAAAGCTTCATAGATTACGTGGTCGAAATGAACAGAACTGCAATAAAACACGGTCTTCTTCCTCACACCAATGCTGGAGTTTTGGATAGAGAGGAACTGATGAAACTCAAGCCCGTAAACGCCAGTCTGGGGCTTATGCTTGAACAGGCAGTGGAACTCGAATGTCACTCTGAGAGTCCTGGAAAAAAGCCGAAGGAAAGAATAAGAACGATAAAAGAAGCTGGAAAACTTCGCATTCCATTTACAACTGGTATTTTAGTTGGAATAGGGGAAAAAGAATACGATAGAGTCTATTCGCTGGAAGTCATTGCAGATATCCATGATGAATTTGGGCATATACAGGAGGTGATAATACAGAACTTCAAGCCTAAAAAAGGGACAAAAATGGAGAATTGGAAAGAACCAAGCTTGGAGGAGATGCTGAAAGTTGTGAAGCTAGCAAGGAAAATTTTACCGGATGATATAGCGATTCAAATTCCTCCGAATCTGGTTGAAGATGTTTATCCATTTTTAAAAGCTGGGGCAAATGATCTTGGGGGGATTTCAGAAGTTACGCCGGATTATATTAACCCCGAAGCACCGTGGCCGTCGATAGAAAGCCTGAAGAAAAAATTGGGTCAAGAATTTGTTCTTAGGGAAAGATTGCCTGTGTATCCAAAATTCGTAAAGCTTAAATTGTATGGAAGTGCTGTGAATGAGCTAATAGAGGTGTATTCTGATGAAAATGGATACGCTCGTCCTAGATCCGTTCAAGCTCTTA
>CAYXCK010000071.1:0-6220 GCA_964463575.1 uncultured archaeon | reverse complement strand
AGAGATTCAAATTTCTTATAAATTTATCTTAAATCTGTTTAAAAATCTAAATCTTCAACTTACCAAGAAATTTGCTCAAAAGGGACAGAGAATATTTCCTAGATTCAGCCTCACCGATTATCTCGATTTCTTCCACGTTCAAACCTCTAGACTCTATTGCAAGTCTGATGTGGCCTACCTCAAATGGGTTCACATTCATCAGCGAGGCAGCAACAAAATCGCACGCAACAACATCATCGCTGGCCACCATAACTCCGTGCTTTACCGGTTTCGGGAACATCTCCGATAAATTTCCACCAACCACTCCATCAACGATTGTTATCTTCGGACAAATGAAATCCAAAAGATCTACAAGCTTTTGATCTATTTGCGGATGCATATAAATTGCCGGCTTTTTCAAAAACCCCATGTTATTCTTTATTCCCAGCGTAACTTTGGTTAAATGATGCACTTTCATCTTTGGTACGCTTATAAATCCCCTTCTTGCTTCAAGAGCTGTCCTCGCAATCTCAACAGATTTCAGAACCTTGCCGCCTATTTTAACTTCCAAAAACTCGTCTTCGTTAAGGTTCACACATCTTGCTAACTTGTCTATTCCAAAAGCCCTGAAGCACTCCTCAGCAGACTTTCTGAAAAACCCTCCCTCAATCACAGTCAAATCCATACCATATTCCTTAGCACATCTCAGAATTTCCTTTAACAAAACCGGATGGGTTATACAACCTCTATCCGGATCATCGAATTTGAGGAAATTTGGCTTTAGAAATTTGCAATCGGAAATTTCAAATAAATCAAAAATTTTTTCTACGAAAGTTCCAACTTTTTCGTAACTCTCGACTTTTTCAACCAGTACTGTCGTCATCTTCCAGCATTGAGTTTCATCAAATCGTGTTTAGTGATAATACCCAATATTTTTCCCCTTTCAACAACGACGACTGCAGGATTGTCAAGTAGCAGTCTGGAGATTTCCGAGATCTCGGCTTTTGGGTCTATCTCCGGAAGGGGCGCTTCAATGATATCCTTCACCTTAAGATCCCTCTTTCCCTCATAAAACGCTTTGAAAATTCCCCTCTCAGAAACGCTGCCAACTATCGTCCCCCTATCAACCACGGGCATTTGAGATATTCCCTTCTCTATCATCACCTTAGCAACCTTAGAAATAGGATCATCGACATCTGCAACGATTACAGGTGAATTCATTACATCTTCAGCCTTTTTCTTTCTTTCGAACTCTTCAAAAACTCTCAGGATTTTCTTAACCAGTGATAGTTTTGGATCTATTGTGCCTGCCTCGAGTTTGGCAATAAGGGATTGACTAACTCCAACTCTCTCCGCAAGCTCCTTCTGCGTTATCTTAAGCTTTTTTCTCCTTTCCCTTATCTCCCTTGGTTCGATCATGATTACTGATATTCTCTCCAAGTCTTACCACACTTTGTGCATCTGAAGAACCTAACCTCGCTTTCATCTGCTGCTCTGAGCTGTCTCATCCACCAAAAAGCTTCTGTATTCCCGCATGCTGGACAAATGGCCTTGGTTGTTGGAAGAGTTTGAATTTTCTCCCCCTCAATCACCGGAATTTCTTCCTTGTTAACTTCGGATTTTATCACAAATTTTTCATTCGCTACTTCTTTTTCGTATCCGCACTTTCTACAGATCGCCTTGTTTCCCGAGTACCGCATGAGACTCTTACATTTCGGACAGAATTCCACGAATTCTCACCTCCGCATCTTTGATCATCTTTTCGTGATCAAATGCGAGCTTTGGGAGTTCATTGAGCCCGAAGAGTCCAACTTCTTTAGCATCGCTTCCACTTCTTAGCTCACCCCCAACCGGGATCACAATAAAGCATACAGAGACGAAGTGTCCTCTTGGATCTCTATTCGGATCGGAATAAACCCCTACAAGGCTGTGAATTTTTCCCTTCAATCCTGTTTCTTCCTCTACTTCCCTCAGCACTGCCTTCTCAACGGTTTCGCCGTATTCAACTATTCCACCAGGTAATGCATAGTGATCCTTGAAGGGTTCATTTTTGCGCTTTACAAGCACTATTTTTCCCTTGTAAGGGATTATAGCATCGACCGTGAGTGTAATGCAATTCATAACTCCAAAATCCTCGCGCGCCACAAATACTTTTTTGCCTTTTCTAGGCTCCACCTGACTTTGCCGACTTTCTCCAACCTATGGGCGTCACTTCCTATTGAGATTTTCAGCTTTCTATCCATGCATTTTGCTAAAAAGTCATCCGGAGGACACTGATGACTCGAATTAAGTTCTAGAGCTATATCAAGTTCCTCCAATTTGTCCAATAGTATTTCCTCAAGCTTTTCATCTCTAGAAAATTCGAACATGTCCGAAAGAGGGTGGCCAACGACGTGGACTTCGTTTTTCTCAACACATTCTATTATTCTATTAAAATAGTTTTGTGCATTTTCGTGAACAGATGCTATGATGATATCGAAATCAAACTCTGGCAAGAATATTTCTCCGAAGCCATTTATTCCACACTCTATGCCACTATAAATTTTTATTCCATAGATTTCCCTAGCCAGTTCTATCTCCTCTTGCCTTAGTTTCGCCTTCTTTTCGTTCAGACCAAAATTCAGCTCGATTGAATGGTCCACAATCGCAATCTTCTTAATCCCTACTTCCTTTGCTTTCTCCGCTATCTCAAAAACGCTTGCATTCCCGTCAGAGTATTTAGAATGAATGTGAAAGTCCAGCATCACAGTTTTTCTTTTCTCAGATCGATTATCTGATTCATATCGGGTCCAGTAGAAATAAGAGTTACTGGAACTTTTATCTCTGCTTCAATATCTTCGATGAACTTTTTTGCCTTCGGAGTAAGCTTTTCCCATTCCTTTACACCATAGCAATCTCTGTCCAGCTTGTCTATTCCAGTAATCGCTATCTGAGTGGCACCATTTACCATAGCAGAGTATTTTGCAAGTTTTCCATCCCAGTAACCAACTCTCCTCCTCCTGCCGGTCACTGTGCCGTATTCGACTATCCCAAGCTTCTCGGCTTCTTCAGCTGGCATCTCTGTTGGAAAAGGTCCTGCTCCAACTCTTGTCGGGAAACTCTTGAAAACTACTATCACATCGTCAACTCTCGTTGGCCCTATGCCGACGTCCGAAGCTATGGCCGAAGCTGTGGTATCCTTCGAGGTAACATAAGGATACGTTCCATAGTAAAGACTCAATCCAAACCCCTGAGAGCCTTCTATTAGGACAAAATCGCCCCTATCAAGGGCTTCGTTTATTTCGAGGGGAACATCGGTTAGGAAGTCTTTAAGTTCCGGAATGTCTTTCGCCTGCTTTGCTATTCTACAAACCCTATCTACATTTGCAGGCCCACAACCAGTTCCAGTGGTTCCAATCTTCTTCAGATGATCCTGTGTTCTGTCCATCTCACAGTGCCTTGGCTCGATTATTGCACACCTGTAATCGACCCTTGCCCTGTCAGCAACCTTCAGGAGCTCCACCTCTCTCAAAAAAACTTCGGGATTAACAAGAACCCCTGCACCAATCAAAAGCCTTGCATCTTTGTAAACAAAACCAGAAGGAATCATTCTGAGTCCAAATTTCTGGCCTGAGATTTCCACTGTATGTCCAGCATTTGGTCCAACCCCTCCCCTTGCGATTATCCTTGGTTTATCCGTGTTTGCAATATATGCAACTATCTTTCCCTTCCCCTCGTCCCCCCAAAAGCCACCAACTATTATTGTTGAGGGCATAAAATTAAGTTCTCTAACTTGTTTATTGCTTTTACGCAATATTTAAATTTTTAAGGCTTTGCGAGTTCGCGAGTTATAAGCATAAAAGAGTGGGCTATCGCTAAATTGCGGACATTTCTATACAACCATCAAGATCTCTGCTGTAGATTGGTCGCATTTGGACATCCAAACGCCGGAAAACTTGCCTTTAAAGACGAGGTTGCTCAAAAACTTGTTTAGCTGAACCGAAACAGAAGTCCACTATCGTTTGGTCTTTTTGGACAAATATATTTTAATTTTTCCACTTACTGGATGCATGCTCGAAGTAGACCTCTGCGGCCTGAAGCTAAAGAACCCATTGATATTGGCCAGCGGAATTCTCGGAAGTTCAGCTTCATCCCTTAAAGAGATCGCTGAAGACGCGGGAGCAGTAGTTACAAAATCGATCGGTTTAGAGGGGCGAGTTGGATATAGGAACCCAACTGCTTTAAATTGGCGATGTGGGCTTATAAACGCTATCGGTCTGGCCTCTCCAAGTGCAAAAGATTTTGCAACCGAACTTAAAAATTTTGAGTTTCCCTCTCCACTAATAGTCAGCCTTTACGGAAAAAGCAAAGAAGAATTTACAAAACTCGTGGAAATTTTTGATTTTGCAAACGCTTTCGAGATAAATCTTAGCTGTCCACACGTTAGAGACGCTGGAATAGAGATAGGGAGAGATTTGGAATTGTCATCCGAAATTGTAAAGGCTATGAAGGATTCAACTGATAAGCCTGTTTTTGCAAAGATCTCCGCCATGCACGATTATATAAAGCTCGCAAAGGTGCTTGAAAAAGCAGGTGCAGATGGAATAACAATTTCAAACACGATTCCCGGGATGAAAATAGACATTCTTTCAAGAAAACCCGTTCTGAGCAACGTATTCGGCGGTGTAAGCGGGAGCGCAATAAAACCAATTGCCCTGAAATGTGTTTACGATCTTTACAAAATCCTAGAGATTCCAGTAATAGGCTGCGGAGGTATAACAACTTTTGAAGACGTTCTGGAATTTATCTTTGCCGGATCAACAGCAGTGGAAATAGGATCAGCCGTTTTTTACAGTAAAAAAATATTTTATAGCCTGAAAGAGAGTCTTCTAGCTTTCTTAAATGCGAACTCCCTCAGGATTCAGGATCTAATCGGCTCAGCCCATTTTTAAATTTTGACAAAAAATTTATAAAGAATAAATCATGAATTCTATATGGCTTCAATCGTTGGTACCAATATTAGGGAAGTTGACGTTTCCGAAATCCCAAAACCATGGACAAAGTTTTACGATAACGGTGTTCACGAAACGATTGAAATTCCGGAAATTCCTGTCCACAAAATGTATGAAAACACAGCAAAAAAATATCCCAACAAAATCGCATTTGACTTTTTCGGAACAAAGTGGACCTTTGAGCAGATAATAAATGCCTCGAATAAAGTTGCCTCATTTTTAAAAGAGATGGGTGTGGAGAAAGGGGATAGAATTATTGTCAGTTTGCCAAACACGCCGCACTACTTTATCATTGCCAATGCAGTATTCAAAATGGGTGCAACTCTTGTACAGAGCAATCCGATATATACGGAAAGAGAATTAAGGCACATTGCCAAGAATAGCGAGGCAAAGATGATGTTTGCAATGGATCTGAGCTATAATAACTACAGAGCGCTGATCGAAGAAGGTATCTTCGAAAAAGTTGTTGTAGCTAGAATCGAAGACTTTCTGCGATTCCCTCTGAATCTTCTCTTCAAAGCCTTTGTTAAGAAGAAAAAATACGGTGAAATAAAGATAGAAAAAACCAGCGAGATCGTAGACTGGGGAAAGATAATGAAATATCCAAGGATTGAAAAAGAAGTAGAGATTGATCCCTTCGAAGACGTTGCGGTTCTACAGTACACCGGTGGAACGACCGGATTGCCAAAAGGGGCCATGCTCACGCACTTCAACATCGTGGCAAACGCTCATCAGGTTGCGAGTTGGGATACAAAGGCGAGCGATAAAGACGTATATCTGGGCGCTTTACCAATATTCCACAGCTATGGATTCACAATGGCAAATGCGGCATTCTTGCTTGGCGCAAAAATTGTATTACTTCCAGATCCAAGAGATTTCGATCAATATCTAAAAGTGATCCAAAAACACAAGATAACGACTTTTCCCGGAGTTCCAACAATGTACATCGCCCTTTTGAACAATCCTAGGATAAAGGAGTATGATCTTTCATCCATCAGAGCCTGTATAAGCGGTGCAGCACCGCTGCCCGTTGAAGTGAAGAGGAAATGGGAGGCGCTTACAGGAGGGAAACTCGTTGAAGGTTACGGACTTAGTGAGGCTTCCCCTGTAACCCATGCAAATCCGCTATACGGATTGAATAAGGATGGAAGCATAGGCGTCCCAATCCCAGGCACACTAGCAGTCGTGGTGGACAATGAAGGAAACATACTCCCGCCGGGGGAGGTTGGAGAACTCGCAATATACGGGCC
>CAYXCK010000070.1:0-6295 GCA_964463575.1 uncultured archaeon | reverse complement strand
GAAGATGGATGAGGATGGCTACTTCTACATCGTTGACAGAAAGAAGGACATGATTATAGCCGGTGGCTACAACATATATCCGAGGGAGGTTGAGGAGGTTCTCTACGAGCATCCAGCGGTGCTTGAGGCTGCTGTTATAGGCGTTCCCGATCCCTACAGGGGAGAAACTGTGAAAGCCTTCATCCAGCTCAGGCCAGAGTACAAGGGGAAGGTTACTGCTGAGGAGATAATAAAGTTCTGCAAGAACAAGCTCGCTCCATACAAAGTCCCAGATATCGTTGAGTTCAGAGATGAGCTTCCAAAATCCCTTGTTGGCAAAATACTAAGAAGAGTTCTAAAGGAGGAAGAATTGGCGAAATTAAAGAAGTGATCATCCCTGAAAAAGACATTTTTTTCTGAAAACCCTTTATAACTGAAACCCACCCTTCAGGGCAGGGTAGCTGGGGGAGTGGTGGTAGTAAGCCCCCTTCTGTTCCGACGGCATCAGTCTGAGCGGTCTTAAGCCTTGCACCCGGTGGCGGGCGGCTTTTTTCAACCAGCGGAGGTGATCTAGGCTTTTCAGCTTCATCGCATATCCCTCCGCCGGGGATTTTCTGTTCCGCCCGATCCCCTCTCGGGGATGTCCCTTGCGGGACCCACCTTTTATGGGTGGGGGGACTTTCCTCCTCACGGTAAGCCGTCCACCACCTCTCCCCTAGGTGAGTGCCCTCGCCCTGAAGGGTAGGGGATTTTTCATTAAATAATAAGAGCCCTTATGCATAAAATCTTTAAGGCGAGTCCACAAGTTGAACCCATGATATTTCAGGGAAGGAGTAGGAGAAAGCCAACGGGAGGACTTTACAGACCCCACAGGAAGAAGAGAAAATATGAACTTGGTGGAGAGCAAGTGATGACCACTGTCGGTGACAGAAAAATTAAAAAGGATAGGATGATGGGTGGAAACTACAAAATAAGGCTTTTTGCAGACAAATTCGCAAACGTTTACGATCCAGAGCAAAAGAAAGTAATAAGAGTGGAAATAAAGGGAGTATTGGAGAATCCTGCAAACGTCCACTATGCACGCCATGGGGTTATAACGAAAGGGGCGATCATACAAACCTCGATGGGGAAGGCAAGGGTTACGAATAGACCGAGCCAAGAGGGTATTATAAACGCAGTACTCATTGAAAAGATTGGGGAGGCGCCAAAAATATCATAGATTATACATCGGCGGCGGGACAGTTACCAATGCTGTTACAGGCGCCCCTTACTAATGTTGTATTTAGAGACTAATAAAATTTTCTTGACACTATTTGTCAAACCTATCAAGCTCGTAATGAACGATGGTAATGCACTGCTCAGCCATTAAGGAAAGTTTCGAAACGCTAATTATTTTCTCTGCAAATTCGAGAATAACGTCTTCTTCCGTTTTTCTCACTCCCAGATGATCTCCAACAACAAAAAGCGGATTTTCAATGAAGGTTATTTCTTCCTTCAAGTTCTTTCCATCTTCTCTCAAGTAGTAAATTTTGTATTTTTTTGATAATTCATCCAGTATTTCCCTTATATTTCTTCTGGAAACAAAAATTCCTGAATTCGTCTCAGTCCAGTCTTTAGATATTTTAAAACTAACAGCTTTTCTTAAGTGACCGGCTATATTCCTTTCATCGGGCGACATTCTTTTTAATTCGTTACTAACTATTTTTATGGCTTTAGGAGGGTCGGGCTTGCCGAGTAAAAGTAGATAAACCTCTACATCCCTCCTTATGGAGTGAGAAAGAAAAAGTGCCTGAGAAACACATCTACAGAGAATATCAATCCTTCCGGCTCCTGGAAGATCGTTCAAGTTAAAGGGCTCCGTTACAGCTTCGTTGCCAATAACCAAAAAGCCCCGCATTAAAACTCGCCCCTTAGAATCTTAATGGCTAGCTCTTTGTTATTTGCTAAGCCAATTGAGTAGTTGTCCCAAAATACACAGGTTCCCAAAGCTAGTACCCCTCTTGTCTTTGAACCAAAGACTCCTCTGCCAACTATGAAGCTTTCTCCACCACTAACTGAGGCGGAACACGGCATAACAACCTCAAGATCCCCACATTTTGCCATTGGGAACATCGGATCCCCAGCATTTCGCTCTTCATCCTTTATGAGATCATAGTTCACCTTTAGCCCAAAAAACCTAAGAACTCTATTCACATTCTCGGCAACTCGATCTGTGTTCAAATAATATGCTGCAAGAACTATCTTTTTCCCCATTTTTACCCACTTTCTTATCTTCAATAGATCGCTAGCGCTGAATTTTATTTCCGGATAATTGAATATAATTAGATCGTAATCCCCGAGTTTGCTGAAAACTTTTTCCTCACCAAGTTCCAGCCCTTCATTTTCTGCAATCTTTGTCAATTTCGAGAAATAGTAGTAATCTCCAATGCTAAATTCTCCCCTACTCGCACTCCATACAATTCGCATGTCGAAAGTTAATCCTCTGAATAAAAACAGTTTCTAAGCAATAGTCTTATTCCATTTAAACTTTCTTAAAATAAATTTATTTAAAATAAAAAGTCGTGTATAATCATTTAAGCCATGGTATCATTTTTCTCATTTCTTTTCCTACTTTCTCAATCGGGTGATTCGCCTCAATTTCGAGTAACTTGTTGTAAACTGGCCTCCCTGCCATGTTCTCCAATATCCATTCTCTCGCAAATTCTCCAGTCTGAATTTCTCTAAGTATCCTTCTCATTTCCTCTCTAGTGTTCTCGTTAAATATCCTTTTACCCCTAGTCATCCCGCCATACTTTGCAGTTTCGCTAACGGCCTTCCACATGTTGAATATTCCTCCCTCGTAAATCAAATCAACAATGAGTTTCAACTCATGCAGAACTTCGAAGTATGCAACTTCTGGCTGATAACCAGCTTCGACAAGAACTTCAAAAGACATCTTTATCATTTCGGCAACTCCACCGCACAGATCAACCTGCTCTCCGAACAGATCAGTCTCAGTCTCCTCTTTAAAAGTAGTCTCAATAACCCCTGCCCTTGTCGCTCCAATTCCCTTAGCATATGCCAAAGCTATCTCCAGAGCTTTTCCGCTCGCATTTCTGTGCACAGCAACCAATGCAGGAACGCCCTTACCTTCAAGAAACATTCTTCTAACTAATGGTCCCGGACCCTTCGGAGCGACCATTACAACATCCACATTCTGAGGGGGAACGATCTGGTTGTAGTGAATGTTGAACCCATGTGCAAACAGGATTGCTGAATTTGGTTTTAGTTTATCCCTCACGAACTTTCGGTAAACTTCCGGTTGCACCATATCCGGAATTAGCATTGCTATTAAATCCCCCTCTATTTCTTCAAGTCTGACAACTTTCATACCATCGGTTTCGGCTTTCTTCCAAGTTTCCTTGTCCCACTCTGGTAAAGCAACTATTACATTCAGCCCAGAATCTCGCAAGTTCAGCGCATGTGCATGTCCTTGGCTTCCATAGCCAACAATGCAAATCTTTTTTTCTTTCAAAAACCCTAGATCCGCATCTTGGTCGCGATATATTTTCGCCATCGGATCACCCATAAAAGTTCATTCAAGTTTCATATTTTTTTTGCTATAATCCAAAAATCCATTCTCTCTGTAACATGTTCAATTTTGAATCCCTCTCCTTCAATGATATTACCAACTTCTTCAACGCTTTTGAGATTTTTCCACTTTTTCAAAAGATTTTCGGCATATTCCCTACCAAAAACTACAGAAAGAAGAGCACTTGAAAGAATTTTCACAGAATCGGGAATTTTCGGGTTTAGGTCTGCAATTGCTATCACCCCTCCTTTTTTTAAAACCCTTCCCGCCTCCTTTATTGCCCTTCCCGCATCAAGCTCATGCAGCGCAAAACAGAAAACGACTAGATCGAAAACTTCGTTTCTGAAGGGTAAATTCAAAGCATCGCCGAGGATTCCTCCGGAAATTCTGCACATCTCAATTGACGAATCTATGTTTACGACCTGTGCATCGAATATCTTCCTCAATTCTCTTCCAAGTACCCCTGGACCGCTGCAGACATCAAGCACGAGTTTTGGCTTTGAGAATTTCGAGATCTCGTTTGCAAAAATTCTGTAGTACCAGCTATTGATCTCCGCCCATATGTGATATTTATTCGCTATCTTATCCCACATACTCAGCTAGAAAATATTTCACTAGCCATTTCGACTATTTCCAATCCTCTCTTCCCAAAAATTTCTTGAACCCTTTTGCTTTCTTTTATTAAGTCGTTGCAAAAAGCAAAACCTCTCTTTAAGAGTTCTTCTATCTCCTGATCACTTATTCTTAATACAGTAACAGGATAAAGTCCCTTGCTTTCAAGAAGATATTCAATCCCCATTTTATCCGGATACCTCCAGCCAGTAAGCTTTATTCCTCTGCATTCTGAAAATTTTATAGCTTCGCTTGAAAACTTTGTATTTGTGAAAATCCAGAGACCATCAAATTCCCTTACCTCCACAATATCCAGAAATCTTGCGTATGAGTAAAGAACTTCCTTTATTCCAGTGTATATTGGGGTGTTGTGAAACTTGCATTCAATCAAATACCTCCCCTCTTTTTCAGCGATGACATCGATTTCATGCTCCACACACTTACCATGCAAAAATTCGTTCAATCTTGTTCTATAACCATGGTGCTCTAAAAGTACAGCCACGAATTTCTCGAATCTGTATCCAGCGGGTCCGAGACGCAGAAGCGAAGATTTTAACGAGTATTTAGCTGAAGCTTTTCTTGAAAATTTCTCTATTTCTGTTAGAGCAATTTTCAGAACTTCTTCTGTGGAAATTCCATCATAGGCAGCGTTTTTAACTCTTTCAGCAACTATTTTTGCCGAATTGAAATCTAGGCCTGCTCGCATTGCAGTGTTAATGATTTTATCTTCCCTGAATTCTTCCAATCTTCCATCCCTTTTCCTGACTTTCATTAAACAAAAATGATCCAGCATAAACTTAATTCTTATCTTTTTCCAGCAAAATTTATTAACATTTTTATTGGTTTTTATGACTGAAAACCTAACATCTTAGGGCTGGGAGAATTTCGGGATGCGTTTAATCTAGAACTTTTGATTAAAAGTTCATAAATTTTCTCCTTTGTAAATCCCGCCATACTGAGTGGTTTCCAAGCACAGCTTTAGAAATATCAGCTGAATTATTCTAGCATTCCTCCTGAGCCAGACCCCACTGGGGTTGTGGACAACTATTAGGACCTCACTTCTACCCTCATATCCAGCATCCCAGACCGCTGTTTCAACGGTTACACCGCATCGGAGAAGACTACTTCTTGGCTTTGCAATTGCGATCATGTCTGTTTCAAGTTTTACAATTTCGTTAAGAACAGCCTTATAAACACCCGGCCGAAGATGTACCCAGTCATCAAACTCAATCTCCTCACTTTCAGATAAGACTCTCTCCTCATTGCTGAAATCTATTTTGCCAGCACTTTTCAACATTTTTATACTTCTCAACGTGCAGTCAAAACCATTGGGCTGCAGCTGGGTTTCAAGATCTATATAGTCCCTGATTAACCCTCTTTTTATCCTCTCCCTTATCTCTTCCGCGTTTAAAACGCACATGTTAGGTTCTCAACATCCCTAGGCTTTTTATTCCTTCGATCTGCATATTCAGTGAATAGAATGACAGTGCTGCATAAACAAGAACCGGTACTGCGGAAACTGCTGCCGCTCTTCCAAAGCTCAAATTTCTCGCATTCTTCACCGCGAATACCCAATAAACATATTGCCAGAGCATTAGGGCTAGGGAGAAAATTGACAGGGATAAGAAAGCATCTAAACTCATCGATTTAAAGGCTTCAATCGTCAAATAGGAAGTCACTGGGCTACATATTATTGATGGAATAAAGCTGAAGGCCGTAAATTTCAACAAAACAGAAAAAGATCCCTTGCCTCCTGCGAGCGCTGAAAGAGCATAGAGAATTGCAGTGATAATTAACCAATTCAGGAACGATCCCAAAAATGCGCTGATAAAAGCTAGAGCTCCCATAACAGCAATAACAGTTTCCATTTCTTTTCCATATCTCTTGACCAGTTCTTCGGCAATTGTCTGAGAAACAAAATTCGCAGAGAGCGCAGAAACAATTGCAAATGCTATTACAACCATTATTGGAGTTCTAAATCCCATCCCAACCCTTTCTGAAAAGAACTTGTCTGGATTCAGGAGGGCGTCCATAAAAAAATTCGGAAAGTTGATATATATTTTGCTAACCGTTCTGGTTAGCGTTAACTTTCATCCATTTCCTCCTCCTCTCATGGGAGGGCTTTCGGGGTGA
>CAYXCK010000069.1:0-6343 GCA_964463575.1 uncultured archaeon | reverse complement strand
ATCTGCCGTTGGCAAAATACTGAGGAGGGTGCTAAAGGAAGAGGAGGCGAAGAAATACAAGGCCTCCTAACTCTGCCCAGCTCATTTTGCAGAAATTAAAACTATCTCGGCAATATCTTTCACTTCTATTCTCCCCTCCTCTTTTATGACATCTTCAAGCATTGCCTTGCATATCGGACACACAACCACCAGAATTTCCGCACCTGTCCCCAAAGCCTCTTTAATTCTGAGCCTTGCCGGACTGCTGGGACCGCTAAGGAAGTCGAAGACAAAATTCCCGCTCCCTCCTCCACAGCAGAAAGCATTCTCCCTGTTCCTCTTCATCTCAACAAGCTTCAATCCTGGAACAGATTTCAGAATCTTTCTGGGATCTTCGTATATTCCGTTGTGCCTACCAAGAAAGCAGGGATCGTGATATGTGACTTTGAATTCCAGTTCGGAAAGTGAAAGCTTGCGCTTTCTTAGAAGCTCAGAAAAAAGCTGCGTAAAGTGTAAGACTTCGAATTTCCCTTCTGCATACTTCTTCATCGCATTATAGGCGTGCGGAGAAATTGTTACTATCCTCTTAACCCCAAGCTCTCTGAATTTTTGCAGATTCTTTGATGCTAACTCCTCAAAAAGTCCGCGTTCCCCGAGCATCAAAGCCTCGTTTCCGTCACAGGTCTCATCATCAAGGACACCAAACGATATGCCAGCCTTTTTCAGAACTTCAACAACGTTTTTGGCCATCCGGGCTCCTCTTTCCTCATACCTACATTCGCAACCCAGATAAAGAAGGAATTCCTGATCCTTGTATCTTTCCAGCTCCTTAATCCAGGAAGCTTCCTTGTTCCTTGGCAATCCCCAGGGATTTCCGTACTTCAGAATGTTTTCAAGAAAATCCCTTACCTTCGGCGGTGCCAGACCATTTTCTATCGCCTTGCTCTTCGCGGAAATTATCCAGTCCAAAATCTCATCCCTGAAGTCCATTTTGCAGTTCTCAACACAGTTCTTGCAGGCAACACAGGAAAACAATATCTCCGAAAGGTGATCTGACCATTCAATTTCCTTATCGAGCCATGCCTTTATTAACCAGAGCCTACCTCCGGGAGAGTGGCTTTCGAACCTGAATCTTGCGTACGAAGGGCAATTGTAATCTTCAAACCCGCTTGGATACTTGCACCAGCCGCATCTAAAACATCTGTGCAGCTCGAGATTCATAGCCTCACCTCCCAGTTTCCAGGATTCATAATCCCGTTAGGATCCAGCAGAGCCTTAATCTTACCAATAAGCTCAACAGTTCCTCTGTCCATCTTCTCCAAGATCATCTTCTGCTCCTCCGCACCCGGCTTCCATGGAACTCCCCCAATTTCAAGGGTGGCGGCGTAAGACTCGTGAAGGGCCTTCTTGGCCTTTTTCATGCTTTCAGGATCGCCCCTATTGAACGGAAATGCAAAAGCGAACATCATGCAATGGCCTCTGCCAATAACTCTGCCACTGTGTGCATATGTTATACCGTTTCTCTCAGCAATTTCAACGAGTTTCCTTAGCGCATCCGGAAACTTCTCAATCGGGATTATTGCACCGCAGTAAACAAAGCCTCCTCCCTTCAATATGTCCGCAGTTCTTGTAAGACTTGACATTGGCTTTTCAAGCAATCCTTTCTTCATCTCTGGCATCAATGCCATAAATCCCCCTTCTTTCGCCTTTATAATTTCTCCAAGGCTTTCCCAGATGATCTTCCTTTTGAATTCCAGCTCTTCTTCCGTATCGCCGGTAATGTATATCCCTATCATGATCGTTCCTCGGAACATCAGCGGATATGGTTGGGCTATCGTCGTTACATCTTCGGCCATCTCCGTGTGTGTTATCCTGTAGATGGCTTCAACTAAGAGATTTGGATCTTCTAGAACGAACAACTCAACATCTCTAAGCTTCTTCTTCGGAAAAAGCTTCAGGCCAAGTTTTGTCACGATTCCGGTTGTGCCAAACCAGCCGAGGAAAAGCCCTGCAAGATAAGGCAGAGGTTCTATGGAGAACCAGTAAGGACTGAGCGAGCAGGAACCTATTCTGCAGATCTGGCCGGTTGGCAAAACAACCTCGAGTCCCGTGACCATTGAGGAGTTGAAACCATAAGGCTGCGTCAAATTTCCCTGTCCGTGAATCAGTAGATTTCCAACAACTGTTGCCGATGGAGGTGCTTCCGGCAGGGAATGGCACAGATCTGGACAGTTTTCTTCAAGAAAAGATTGAAGTTTTCCCTGCGTGACGCCTGCTTCGATGACAACATACCTTCCCCTCCTGTTCAGCTCCAGTATTCTGTCCATTCTTCTCATGTCAAGTACTATGCCGCCTCTTTGCGGAATGGTTAGTCCTGAAAGGGTTAGCGAAGCTCCGGCCGGGACTAATGGTATTTTCTCCCTGTTTGCCAGCTGAACGATTTTCTGGACTTCCTCAACGGTTTTTGGCATAACAACGAAATCGGGAAAGCTCGGGTCGGACAATCCGGAATCCCTAGAATAAATATAAAGCTCCTCCTTTCTGTTTGAAACGAATTCCTCCCCAACGATCTCCACTAGGGCTTTGTATATTTCATCCTTCATAATTCTCCCTCCCAGCCAAAGCCAGTTTGCAGAGCTCATGGAGCATAATGGGCTTTATTCCGGCCTTTGTTACCCTTTCGGCCAAAGAAGAGTAGCAAGCTGGACAGTTAAAAACACAGTATTCCGCTTTTGCTTTAACCATGTCTTCAACGTTTCTCCTTTGCACGTCAACGAAGAGGTCGTATTTCTGCAGGCTTCTTATTATTCCGCCGCAGCAAAGCGCGTTTTCCCTGTCGTACTTTCTCTCCACTCTCTCAACCCCGATTAAATCGAATATCTTATCCAAATAGTGCTCTTTTTCAGGCGTAAGCCTCGTTGAGCAGTTTCTCTGATATGCAATCTTTAGGTTCAGCGGCCTTATCTCCCCCTTTAACTCCTTGAGCCTGTTGTAAAGGTATTCAAAAAAGTGAACCGGTCTGAATGGCACATCAATTCCGTAAGCATTTGCATAAGAAGTGAAGGTTGAATAGCACTCATCATGGAAAAAGATTACTTCTTTAAACCCGTGATTAGCTATGTTCTCTATAATTTTTGGCAGTCTCTCCCTTATCAACGAGGGCTTGCCAAAATGAAGGTAGACAAGTTGGCAGAAAAAGTGCCTTCCCAAAACGATGGATATGCCCTCAAAAAGCTTTCCTTGGATAGTTTTCACGTATTCTGGAAAAAGGCAAAGCGAAATGACCGGCTCTTGTGCACCGTAGAAGTGAGGAATGTCTTTTTTTGTAGGAATTGCCAAGTTTACCCACTGCTTCACTATAGGCTTCGGAGCGGGCAGTATCCCCTTTTTTTCTTGGAGATCCGTAATCAGATAGAACGGATGGTTTCCTTTTTTGCAGTATTCCTCACATGCATAGCAGGTGACGCAATTGTGAAGAACAGACGAGTCTTCACCATTGATTAGCTTTCTGATTTCCTTGCCTGCAGTTTCAACGTCGATTTCCATGTACTGGCATCTAGTTAGGCAATCATAGGTTGCACAGCTTTCACAAAGGTTTCTGTCAAACTTAAGCTGGAAAGTCTTATCTGCCATAAAAGTAATCAAAATTTTCAAGTATAAAAAATTTTAGTTAATCTTCCTTCCTTTTTCAAGCTCTCTCAGAACTCTTCTCAAAATTTTCCCAGAAGGCGTTCTAGGAATTTCTTCAACAAATTCAACCTCTCTAATCCTCTTGTACCCGGAAATTCTTTCTCTACACCACTCTATTATCTCCTCAGCGGTTATTTTGTTCCTATACTCCGGCTTGAGAACCACAAATGCCTTTGGTATCTCACCAGCCTCCGGATCGGGTTTTCCGATTACTGCAACGTCCTTAACCGCCTCATGCTTAAGCAGAAGGGCTTCGAGTTCAAAAGGCGCAATTGTGTAACCCTTATACTTTATGACCTCCTTAAGCCTATCCTGAAACACAAAAAATCCCTCCGGATCGATG
Source organism: uncultured archaeon (assembly GCA_964463575.1). Lineage (GTDB taxonomy): Archaea > Halobacteriota > Archaeoglobi > Archaeoglobales > Archaeoglobaceae > WYZ-LMO2. The sequence goes on along the minus strand of CAYXCK010000069.1, from coordinate 2,331 downwards.
TATCCGAGATCTCCTGTCCTGAAATACTTCAAACCTGTCTCTGGATCCGTCCACCAAGCGTTTCGATCTTCTTCAGGCCTCTTCCAATAACCCTTGAAAACGTTTGGCCCTCTAAGAACTGCCTCTCCCGTAACATTCGGTTCTTTTATCTCCTTTCCGGTTTCTGGATCTATCAGCTTCAGCTCAACATCCGGGAGCGGTATACCCTGCGTGTAGCTTTTATCGAGTCTGAGCGGTGGATTCGTCGTACACATCGGACTCGCCTCAGTCATTCCCCAAACCTGGTTATGGGCCACCCTTGGATTATTGCACTTCTCAGCGACGATTTTCTTAAATCTCTCGATCATAGCGGGAGCAACTGGCCAGGCTCCCGTTGCGAATACTTTCAAGTTCTTCCAGTTGTATTGTCTAGTTTTGGGATCTTCAAGATGGTATACAAGAGCGTTAAAGGCCGGAGGGACTGCCCAAGAAAATGTTGCTCCGTACTTTTCTATATTCTCGGCAACCAGAGCAGGATCAAAGCGACCCATCAAAACATAAGTTGCTCCCGATATCATGACTATGTTGAACAAACCGAATTCTGCTGAATGGAAAAGGGGCATAGATCCCAGAATTGTGTCCCGATGGCTAAAAGAGGAGGCAACCATGAGCTGAATGGCATTTGACAAAAGATTATAGTGTGTTAACATTACACCTTTTGGCATTCCCGTTGTTCCGCCTGTGTACAATATCGCCGCCAAGTCTTCTTTAGGTTCAATATCGATTTTCTTTCGCTCTACCTTTCCCTTAAGAACTAAGGTCTTAATATCCGGATTCTCTCCAACCCTAGCTCCCACGGTTATAATCTTTTTTAATTTAGGCAGTTCTCCACTAATTTTGTCCAGCAAGGAATAAAGCAAAGAATGAATTATGATTCCCTCGGCTTCAGAATCCTGAAGAACGAATTTGAGCTCTTCAGCTTTGTACATAGGATTTATGGGGATAAAAACAGCTCCTAAGCTCCACAAGGCATAAATTGCTGCACAGAAATCGGGAGAATTCGGAAGCATGCAGGCTATGTGCTGCCCTTTCTTTACCCCCAGCGATTCCAGAGAGTTCGCAAGCTTAAGAAAAGTTTCTCCAAATTCTCTGTAACTCATGGACTCGGGCAAATCGCAAGGGAATCTCGGTTCAGCATAAATTATAGCTGTCTTTTCCGGCACTCTATCGCATGTCCTAAGCACAGCTTCCGCCAGGCTAATCTCCGGATAGAACAGAGAGGGGAAACCGTAGATAAACTCGGATCTCTCCATGCTATCTTTTAAAAATTATACATATAAATGTTTCTCAAAATCGAAATCTATAAATTTTATTCGCAACAGTAGGCTCATGGTAGTCGTGCACCCGAAGAATTTGATAGACAAATACATCTCAGAAGGATGGTGGGACAACGTTACACTCATCGATCGCTTCAAAAGGAATGTCAGAATTGCTCCAGATAGAATTGCCGTCGTGGATCCGCCGAACAAAAAAGATCTCGTCGGTTATGAACCTGAGAGACTAACATACAGAGAGCTGGCAAAAAGGGTTGACAGAGCTGCTTCTTTCCTCCTGGATAAGGGAATATTCAAGGATGGCTGTGTAGCGGTTCAGCTGCCGAATACAGTAGAGCTTATAATAGCATATCTGGCCATATGGAGGGTTGCTGCATTCATCTCACCGCTTCCGATGCAGTGGAGGGAGCATGAGCTGAGAAGCGTTTTCAGAATACTCATGCCAAAGGCTTTCATAGTTGCCGAGACTTTCAAGGATTTTGACCATGTGGAAATGGCAAAAAAGCTGCAAAAAGAATACCAAAGCGTGGAAAATGTGGTAGGCTTTTCCGAATGGCACAGGGTGTGTACCGAGTATGAAATACGCAGCGATTTGGATGAGGCAACATCGATGCTCGACGCGAATGATATTGCAGTGATACAGTGGACATCTGGAACGGAAGCAGAGCCCAAAGCTTGTCCGATGACGCACAACAACTGGGGATTCTTGAGATTTTTCTACAGCGAAAAATATGGTGGTATCCTGAGGGATGGAGATGTGATAATGAATCCCGCTCCAATCGTGAACATGACCGGTATCGGAGTTGGTTTCATTCCATGGATTCTCTGCGCCGGTACTTTCGTGTTGCATCATCCATTCGATCCTCTCATTTTCATGAGGCAGCTTGTTGAGGAAAAGGTGAACTTCACGCTCGCAGTTCCGGCTGTTGTTGTGGCGGTGCTGAAGCATCCCGCCTCGGAAATGCTCGACCTCAGCAATCTGAGATACTTTGCCCAAGGGGCTGCTGCTCCACCTCCA
>CAYXCK010000068.1:0-6531 GCA_964463575.1 uncultured archaeon | reverse complement strand
TGCTGAAATCATAAGCTCGAAAGAGTTTCTGTCCTTGCTAAACTCAATGTGAGCCGTTTACAACTGAAAGCCTCGCCCTTCAGGGTGGGGATGTGGTCAGTCAGCTTTTTTCCATCCCCACCCTCCCCGAAGGACAGAGGTTTTGGTTATAAAAATATATATCTAGAGGCTACTTTCATCATGGAACTTCCGAAATTTATATTTCAGGCCACTGAAAACTTGGTAGAAAAACCCTGGGGCGGCGAGTGGATTTCTCTGCTTAAAGGGTTTAGAAGAAGAGGAATAGGGGAGTCATGGGAATTTTCGGCTCACGTATCCAACCCTTCTCAAGTTCTGTTAAAAAAAGATATAGTAAAGCTTTCCGAGCTTTTCATTGAGAAAAAAACCGAAATAATGGGTTCTTTGACAGATAAATACAAGTCTTTTCCCTTGCTCGTTAAGATAGTTGAAGTTTCAGGTAAAATGGACCCACATGTTCATCCAACCGAAAAAATTGCTGAAAACTTAGGAATTAGCGATGGCGGGAAGTTTAAGGGCTGGATCATGCTCTCCGGCAACGCTTACATAGGATTCAACAAGGATTTGGACGAAGAGGATTTAGAATGGGTACTGTGTGATGATGAAATATGGAAAAGAATGAACAAATTCCAAGCAACCGCTTATGATACATTCCTAATACCTCCGGGTTTGATACATTCAGCTGAAAATGCTAGGTTCATCGAAATTGGAACGAACTGCGAGGCTAGTATTGAGATAAAAGATGAAAAAATTAAAAAGGCTTTAAACATTAAAAAAACTGAGGATTTTGAGATAAAAGGTAGAAAGGGAAAGATTGAAACGGATTTATTTACAGCAGAACTAATTGAAGTTGTCGGAAAACAAGATTTTGCAACAGAAACTTTCAACATATTGTTGAACCTTGATGGATTTGCAATTCTGAGAAGCGAAAAAGAGGTTGCAGAATTGCAGAAAGGATATTCATGTCTCATCCCAGCCATAACAGCGAACTATTCAATTCAGGCTGAAAAAGCAAAAATTCTGAGAATAATCCCGAGATAAGTTTTATAAATTTATCAAAAAATATTTAGAAAAATTCTTATTTGTTTTGTAATCCTTAAATTTTCAAACTTCCCTACCCCGCTCTCACCCCCATTGAAAGTTATAAATTATCTTTAATAAACTTTTCCTTCAAAAAAGAAATTTCGCATATGGATAGTTTGAAATACAAAGAGCCTACTTTCACTCGTGGAGAAGTTCGAGATAGAACTGCTAAAAATCTTGGAGGAGAATGCAAGGATGAGCTGTGAGGAATTAGCTGAAGCACTGGGCGTAGACACCGAAACTGTAAAGGAGAGCATAAAAAAAATGGAGGAAAACGGAGTTATTTTGAAATACAAGACAATAGTAAACTGGGAAAAATTGCAGGAAGATAACGTTTATGCGATAATCAATGTAAAGGTATCCCTTTCAAGGGAGAAGGGTTATGACGATATAGCTAGAAGGATTGCGAAATTCCCGGAAGTCCACGCTCTTAGATTAGTTAGCGGGGAGGCAGATTTCCAAGTCGTAGTTAAGGGAAAAAGCTTAAAAGAGGTGGCTTTTTTTGTTGCTGAAAAAATATCGACAATTCCTGAAGTTAGGGATACCGTCACACACTTCGTCCTTAGAACCTATAAGGAGGAAGGGGTGACGCTTTTTGCAGACGAAGAAGACAGGAGACTCGCATTCGTCCCGTAGGGTTGCAAAGAGAGTAGAAGAGCTGAGACCTTCAGGAATAAGAAGGTTTTTCGATCTTGTTATCGGAAGGGAGGATGTAATAAGCCTAGGAGTAGGAGAGCCAGACTTTCCGGTTCCTTGGAAAATAAGAGAAGAAATGATATATTCCCTCGAGAAGGGATATACATCTTACACTTCTAACATAGGCCTTCCTGAGCTTAGAGAAGGCATTGCAGAATATTATAGACGTTTTTCGTTTGATGCATCTCCAGACACCATACTTATTACAACCGGGGCTAGCGAGGCAATAGACCTGGCAATAAGGGCTATAATAGATCCAGGAGATAGTGTTTTAATCCCAGAACCTTGCTATGTCAGTTACAAGCCATTGGTGTACATATGCCATGGTGAGGTTATCCCAATTGCAACAAATCCAAGCTTCAAATTAACCAAAGAAATGATAGAAAAACATGTGGATGAAAAAACAAAAGCATTGATCCTGAATTATCCAGCTAATCCGACAGGTGTTAGCTATACCAGGAAGGAGCTTGAGGAAATAGCCGACAGTGTTATTGAACATGATTTGGTTGTAATTTCCGATGAGATCTATGCTGAGCTGACTTACGATTTTAAGCACATCTCGATTGCAGGTTTGAATGGAATGGAGGATAAATGCGTGGTTATCAACGGATTTTCGAAAGCTTTTTCAATGACCGGTCTCAGAGTCGGCTATCTTATAGCTCCTGAGGACATATTCAATGCGGCTTTGAAAATTCATCAGTACTGTATGCTCTGCGCACCGATAACTTCTCAAATAGGAGCAATAGAAGCGTTGAAATGTCTTGAAGAAGTTGAAAAGTTTAGGGCCGAGTATTTGAGGAGAAGGAACTATGTGGTGAAGAGATTAAGCGAATTTCTTGAAATAAGGAAACCGGAGGGAACTTTCTATGCATTTCCGAACATATCTTCTGCAGGCATGAGTAGCGAAGAATTTGCAGAAGGACTACTTCTCAAGAAAAACGTTGCGGTAGTTCCCGGAAATGCCTTTGGTGAATGCGGTGAGGGATATGTTCGATTGGCATTTGCAGTCAAATTCGAGAAGCTCAAGGAGGCTCTGGACAGAATGGAGGAGTTCGTGAATGCCAAGGGTTAAGCTTTTTGCAATGTTCAGAGAAATAGCCGGGATTGCTGAAATCGAGGTTGAGGGGAAAAAACTTGGTGAGGTTATCTTAAACCTCGTTTCGAAATACCCGAAGCTGAAAGACATATTTTTTTCAGAAGGGAAGCTGAAGGAATTCGTTCAGATTATGGTAAATGGAAGACACTTCAGAGGAAATCTTGATCTAGAAGTTTCAGAAAAGGATGTAGTGGCTATTTTTCCACCGGTTAGCGGTGGTTAAACTCTCTCCGATAGGTTTTTCTTCAAATAATGCAATAATAAACAAATGATTGTTGTAGCAAAGCCTTACAGTGATGAGGAAATACTCGCCTCGATGCATCCTTTGCTCAGAGAGTGGTTTTTATCGAAGTTCAAAACCTTTACACCGCCTCAAAGATATGCGATTGTCGAATCTTCGAGGGGGAACAATATTCTAATAACATCTCCAACAGGCAGCGGAAAAACGCTTGCAGCTTTCATGGCTTCGCTGAGCATGCTAGTTGAGAAGGCTGAAAAAAATGAGCTAAATGATGAAGTCTACGTCGTTTACGTATCTCCATTAAAAGCTCTAAACAACGACATAAGGAGAAATCTTGAGGAGCCCTTAAGCGAGATATATGATCTTGCTGAAAAGAAAGGAATTGATTTGCAGGAGATAAGAATAGCTGTCAGAACCGGTGACACGGATGCAAGCGAAAGACAAAAACAGATGAAGAAACCCCCTCATATTCTCATTACGACTCCCGAAACTCTTGCAATAACTTTATGCAGTCCAAAGTTCTCTAAAAGTCTTAGGAATGTTAGGTATCTAATCGTTGACGAAATTCATGCCGTTGCTGAGAACAAGAGAGGAGTTCATTTAGCTTTGTCGATGGAAAGGCTGCAGAGAATACAGATGAGGAAAATGGTGAGAATCGGACTTTCTGCAACGATTGCACCGATAGATGAAGTTGCGAGATTTCTGGTGGGTAGAGATTATGGCGTTGAGAGAGACTGCATAGTTGCTGATGTGAGTTACGAAAAAAAGATGGACATAAGGGTTATTTCCCCAATAAATGACTTTTTCAATCTTACAGCTGAAGAAATAAGTGAAAGGCTTTACGATACCATAGCAGAGCTAGTCAGAAATTCGAAAACAACACTGATATTCACAAATACAAGAAGTGCGACAGAAAGAGTTGTTTATCATCTGAAAAAAAGACTTAATGAGCCAATAAGAGCCCATCACAGTTCTCTTTCAAAAGAAGTGAGACTTGAGGTTGAAAATGAGCTCAAAGAAGGGAAGTTGAAATGCGTGGTATCTTCAACGAGTCTTGAACTGGGTATAGACATAGGGTATATCGATCTGGTAATCCTTCTCGGTTCTCCAAAGAGCATAAACAGAGCTCTCCAGAGAATAGGCAGGAGTGGTCACAGGCTTCATGAAGTGTCTGTTGGCAGAATAATAGTCTTGGATCCCGATGATCTGGTTGAATGTACAGTTCTTGCCAAGGAAGCTATGGAGAGGAGGCTGGATAGGATTAGAATTCCAGAAAATTGTCTTGATGTTCTATGTCAGCACATAGTTGGAATGGCAATAGAGAAGAAGTGGAAGGTCGAAGAAGCGCTGGCGTTGGTTAGAAATGCTTATCCTTACAGGAATCTTAGCAGAGAGGACTTTCTCAGCGTTCTTAGATATCTGTCAGGAGAATTTTCTGAACTGGAAAGGAAAAATGTCTATGCAAAGATTTGGTTCGATGAGCGCGAGGGAGTTTTTGGAAGGCGTGGAAAGATGCTGAGACCGATCTATTATCTGAACATTGGAACGATTCCTGATGAGGTTGCGATAAATGTTATAACAAAGGAAGGCAAGATGGTTGGAAAGATTGAGGAAGATTTTGCTGAAAGGCTTGTAGTTGGGGACATTTTCGTTTTGGCTGGCAAAACCTTCAGATTCCTTAAGTCAAAGGGAATGAATGTAATTGTGGAAGAAGTTGAAGGCGAAAGGCCAACTGTTCCAAGCTGGTTCAGTGAGCAGTTACCCTTGAGTTACGATCTGGCTTTGAGAATTCAGAAATTCAGAAGAGAGATTGAGGAGAGACTAGAAAATGCTGTCGAATGGCTCATGAAAAACTACAATATTGATAAAGCTTCTGCGAACGCGGTATATAGGTATTTCATGGAACAAAAGCTCTTTAGTGAAATTCCCACTGATAAAAAGCTTTTGATCGAGAAATACGAGGGTGAGAAAAACTACTACTTTTTCCACACACTTGTTGGCAGAAAAGCCAACAACGCAATTTCGAGAGTTTTTGCGTATAGAGTTGGAATAATGAAAGACTGCAACGTTCAGATTGTTTTAAATGACAATGGATTTGCCTTGATACTGCCAGAGCACAAGCATTTGAGCGATGCGGAAATAGAAAGTCTTTTTTTGATGCCCAACTTTGAAGATCATCTCAAAAAATCGCTCGATCGTACAGAAATGCTGAGAAGAAGGTTCAGGCATGTTGCGGTGAGGAGTTTTATGATTCTTAGAAATTACTTGGGGAGGGAAAAAAGTGTATGGAAACAGCAATTAAATGCAGACGCAATACTGAGTTTCCTTAAGCGCTATTATCCAGATTTTCCCGTACTCAGGGAGACCTATAGAGAGATAATGGAGGATGCTATGGACATTAAAAATGCAATGGACTATCTTTCTAGGGTTGGGAAGGAAATAGAGCTGAAAATTGTCCGGGTACCATATCCAAGTCCGTTTGCATTCAATCTTTTCATCCTAGGCGAAGAAGACGTGGTGCTCATGGAAGATAGGAGGAAAGTTCTAAGAGAACTTCATGAAAAAGTTATGGCAGTGATAGGAGGGAGAAATTGAAGCTTGGAATTTATCTCGAATTCGTAAAGATTGAACATACTTTATTTGCTCTTCCTTTTGCTTATGCCGGAGCTTTAATCGCTGGAAAGATAGATCTTAGGGTGGCTTTTTTGATTTTCACCGCATTCACGGGACTCAGGACTTTTGCGATGGCTCTCAACAGGATAATAGACAGGGAAATAGACGCATTGAATCCAAGAACTGCAAAAAGACATCTTCCAGCGGGAAAAATCGGCCTTGGAGAAGCCTATAAAATAGCTTTTGCGGGATTGGCAATTTATCTGATATCTGCATTTCTAATAAATTTTACCGCACTCCTATTCTCGCCGATTCCTGCGATTGTAGCGTATGTTTATCCTTACTTAAAGAGGTTTACATGTCTTTCTCATTACTTTCTGGGACTTAACTTGGCATTGGCACCGCTGGGCGGATGGATTGCGGTAATGGATTCTGTAAACTTTAGCACGGAAATTCTGATTTTTTCGATTTCTGTCATCTTCTGGGTTGCGGGATTTGACATAATCTATGCTTTGCAGGATCTAGAATTTGACAAAAGATATAAGCTTCACTCTATTGGAGCGCATTTTGGTGAAAGACCGGCAAAATGGGTTTCTAGGTTCAATCATTTGATCTTTTTTTTCCTTCTTTTTCTCTTCTTTAAAAATCCGATTTTACTCTTCCCAGTAGCATTTCTGCTCTTTCTTGAGCACTATATTATTAGAAAAGATTACAACGAACAGAAAGTTCAGGTATCCTTCTTTTACATAAATGCGATCATAAGTTCATCCGTTCTTATCTCCAT
>CAYXCK010000067.1:0-6562 GCA_964463575.1 uncultured archaeon | reverse complement strand
CGGTCAAACAGTCAGTTTCAAATGCTAATAGAAGCCTTTTATACTTCAAGGCTAACTAGAATTAATGGCACTTGAAGCTTTGAAGGAAGTTGCGAGAAAAATAATCGGTTCAACGACCGTTGATAAAAAGTTCGTTGAGGAAATAGTGAAAGATATTCAGAGAGCACTGATAAAGGCTGATGTGAACATAAAACAGGTGAAAGAGATAAGTGAGGCCATAAAGAAGAGAGCTTTGAGTGAAGAAGTTCCTGATTATTTCGATGCTAGAGAACATGTTCTCAAAATAGTTTATGAAGAACTTTTGAAAGGCGTTGGAGAAGGGATTGATATACCGCTCAAAAAAGCTAGAATAATGTTGGTGGGACTCCAAGGAAGCGGAAAAACTACAACTGCTGTAAAACTTGCAAAATACTTCAAGGATCGTGGATTGAAAGCTGCTGTAGTTGCTGGGGATACTTGGAGACCGGCCGCCTTTGAACAATTAAAACAGCTAGCTGATGCACACTCTGTTGCTTTTTACGGCTATAAGGGGCTAAAAGCTGTGGAAGTTGTTAAAAAAGCTCTTGAAGTAGCCAAAGAAGACGTGGTTATCATAGACACTGCTGGAAGACACGCCCTTGAGAAGGAATTGATAGATGAAATGATCGAGATTGCAAGGATTGCTAATCCCGATTACAAATTCCTCGTAATCGACGCTGCAATTGGACAGCTAGCAAGCAAGGAAGCTAAAGCTTTTCATGACGCTATTGGAATAAGCGGGATAATAATAACGAAGTTTGATGGGACCGCAAAAGGCGGAGGAGCACTTTCAGCTGCTAGAGAAATAGGGATTCCAATAGCTTTCATAGGCACGGGGGAAAAAATAGAAGACTTTGAAAAGTTTGATCCGGCTGGTTTTGTTTCCAGATTGCTTGGGATGGGGGATTTGAAGTCTCTACTTGAAAAAGTCGAAAGAGTTGCCAAAGAAGAAGAAATAGACGCAGAAGCTTTTTTGAAAGGAACATTCACGCTTAAGGACATATATAAACAGATTGAAGCGATGAACAAGCTTGGTCCGCTGAAGAAGATTTTGGAGATGATCCCAATGCTGGGACTGAAAATTGGGGATGAAGTGATGGAAATGACGCAAGAAAAAATGAAGAAGTTCAAGGTAATAATGGACTCGATGACAGAAGAAGAACTACTAAATCCAAAGATAATAGACAGCTCTAGAATCCGCAGAATTGCAATAGGAAGCGGTACAACTCCGCAAGATGTGAGAGAGCTCCTAAAATACTATGAAACTGTAAGAAATGTGATGAAAAGGATGAAGAAAGGAAAACTTCCACTTAAAGGACTTAAATTTGGATTATGATTGCAGGAATAGATGAAGCTGGAAAGGGTTGCGTTATAGGGCCTTTAGTGATCGCGGGAGTGGCTTGCGATTGCGAAGATCATCTTAGGAGCATTGGTGTAAAAGACTCAAAAAAGCTCTCAAAGAAAAGGAGGGAGGAACTTGCGGAGAAAATAAGAGAAGTCGCGAAAGTTGAGGTTTTAAAAATAAGCGCCGAAGATCTGAACAAATTGATGGAAAAGAAAACGCTCAATGAGATTCTCAGGGATGGATATGAAGAAATTATAAAGAGGTTGAAGCCTTCTGTTGCCTTCATAGACAGTCCAGATGTGAATCCAGAAAGACTTGCAAGCTATTTGAAGTCCTCTACCGGGATCGAAATTGTTGCCGCTCATAAAGCTGATGAAAAATATCCAATCGTCTCTTCAGCTTCAATCATAGCAAAAGTGGAGAGAGATTGGGAAATAGAAAAGCTAAAGCAAAAATTCGGGGATTTTGGAAGCGGTTACGCAAGTGATCCGAAGACAATTGCTTTTTTGAAAAATTTGAAGGAATGGCCTTTTTTTGTTCGGATAAAATGGAAAACTCTTAAAAAAATTAATCAAAGCAAGTTAGGAGATTTTTTCGAAGAACCCGAATGATTTTGTCAGAAATCTTATATATACGTGAGGCTTAATAAATTCGATGAACGAAATAAGATTGCCCTATAAAACTAGATCCCTTTGTCCTGAATGCCTTTCAATAATTGAAGCTGAAGTTTTTGAAAATAATGGCAAGGTAATGATAGGGAAAACTTGTGAAGAGCATGGAGAATTTGAAGACGTTTACTGGGGCGATGTTGAACTCTTCAAGTTTGCATCTAGATTTGCCACAGATGGGAAAGGAATAGAAAATCCTATAACAGAAAAAAGTGTCTGCCCGTTCAGCTGCGGCCTTTGTGGGAATCATAAAAGTCACACAGCTCTGCTCAACATAGTCTTGACAAATCGCTGTGATCTCGCCTGCTGGTATTGCTTTTTCTATGCGAAGAGGGCTGGCTATGTTTATGAGCCTACGGTAGAGCAGATCAGGCAGATGGTCAGAAAAGCGAGGGAAATCAAACCGGTGCCTTGTAATGCCGTTCAGCTGACAGGTGGGGAACCGACGCTGAGGGAGGATTTGATTGAGATAATAAAAGTTATAAAGGAAGAAGGATACGATCACGTTCAGCTCAACACGAACGGCATAAGGCTTGCCCTTGACGAAAATTTTGCAGTTAAAGTTAGAGAGGCGGGTGTGAATACCGTTTATCTTTCTTTTGACGGAATCGATGAAAAGACAAATCCCAAGAATCATCAAGAAGTTCCAAAAATTCTCGAGAATTGTAGAAAAGCTGGGCTTGGAATAGTTCTAGTTCCAACAGTAATAAGGACTGTAAACGACCATCAGCTTGGAGAAATAATAAAGTTCGCATCTAAAAATGTGGACATCGTTAGGGGCGTAAACTTTCAGCCTGTGAGTCTGGTTGGTAGCATGCCGAAAAGAGAAAGAGAAAAGTATAGAATTACTATACCCGATTGTTTGAAGCTTATAGAAGAACAGACGGACGGAGAGATAAGCAGATACGACTTCTATCCGGTGCCCAGTGTTGTTCCAATTTCAGATTTTGTTGAAGCAGTAACTGGAAGACCGCAGTACGAGCTAACGGTTCATTTCGCATGTGGAATGGCAACTTATGTTTACATAGAAAATGGAAAGATGATTCCGGTAACTAGGTTCATTGACGTCATGGGACTTCTCGACTTCATATCGAAGAAGGCGGGGGAGTTGAAGTCGAGCAGGTTTAAGTCCCTAAAGGCCTTGAAAGATTTGATTGACCTGCGAAAGTTTATAGATTCTTCAAAAGCTCCAAAGGGACTGAATGCGGCTAAAATTCTCTTTAATATTCTTGTAAAGCATGACTACTCAGCACTAGGCGAATTCCACAAAAAGACACTTTTCATAGGCTTTATGCACTTCCAGGATTTATACAACTACGACTTAGCGAGAGTCGAGCGCTGTGAAATCCATTATGCAACTCCCGATGGGAGAATTATTCCGTTCTGTACTTTTAATGTTTTGCCTGAAATTTATAGAGATAAAATTCAAGAAAAGTTTGGAATTCCGATAGATGAATGGGAGAGGAAAACCGGAAGAAAGCTTAAGGACGACATTTATAGGGTGGTGAGGAGACCAAGATGAGGGGGCTTTTTATTGGCAGATTTCAGCCGTATCATCTGGGTCATCATGAGGTAGTAAAGAGAATACTTGAAGAAGTGGATGAGTTAATAATAGGAATCGGCAGTGCTCAGGAAAGTCACAGCATTGAAAATCCTTTTACCGCTGGAGAAAGAGTCCTGATGATCTCGAGAGCTTTGGATGAGCTCGAAATTAGGAAAAAAGTGTACATCATACCGCTTGAGGACATATATAGAAACAGTCTATGGGTTGCGCATGTCTGCTCTATGGTTCCCCCTTTTGATGTGGTTTATACGAACAACCCACTTGTTTATAGGCTGTTCAAGGAAGCGGGATTTAGAGTTCTGAAGCCTGCTATGGTAAACAGGACGGAATATCATGGAACCGAAATCAGGAGGAAGATGCTTGAGGGGGAAGACTGGGAGAAATATGTACCAAAAGCTGTTGTGGAAGTAATAAAGGAGATAAAGGGAATTGAAAGAATAAGAGAGATAGCGGGGAGAGATTTTTGATCTCCATAAAATGGGGTAGCGTTTTTTTCAATGTTGAAGGGGAGGAAAAGATAAGAAGAGCTTTCTTTTCGAGAGAGCCATTTTTTGAATACAAACACTGCAGGATTGTTGAAAAGCTTGAGAGATACTTTAGGGGTGAAAAGGTCAATTTTGATTTTGAATTCGAGCTTTCAGTATCAGATTTCACAAAAAAAGTCCTTGAGGAAGTTATGAAAATACCTTACGGAGAAATTAGAACATACAGAGAAATTGCAGAAAAGCTTGAAACATCCCCGAGAGCAGTTGGACGGGCCTTGGCAAAAAATCCGGTTGCAGTATTGATTCCTTGTCACAGGGTGGTTGGCAAGAATAGCTTGGGCGGGTATTCTTGGGGAATTGAATTAAAGAGAGCACTCTTAAAGCTTGAGGGAATTTATCTCCCTTAAAACTTTTTCAGCAATTTTTACACCAATAATTTTTGCAACCTTTGGAGCGTTCGCTATTATCTCCTCTTTTGTCCTTATTCCAGCATTAAACAACTTCCTTGCCCTTACTCTGCCAATGTTTCTTATTGAAACCAGCTCTAAAAGCTCCTCCTTTACGCCGTAGCGGATTCTTTTATCAAGTATCGGAAAATTTTTTCCAAACTCTTTTGCTATTCTTGCAAGCGCATGGGATAACCATTCGGCTGTCTCGCAAATCCTTCTTAAGTCTCCGGGGGCTATGGAGAACTTATCGCAAATCTCGTTTTCATCAATTTCATTGATCCATTCATAGAGGCATAGGGCAGTTTTGAACTCGCTAAGGAACCAGTCGTAGTCAACCGAATATTGGGACGGATAATAAGTCAGCTCTTCACGGTGCCTAAATGCAAGGTCCTCTATCCACTCGTCCTCTTTTTTAATGCTCAGTCTTTCCATATCTGGAGTTCTACAGATAAGATGCAAGGCACCCAAATCGCTCAATTCATCGAACTTTTTTGTTGAATCGTAGAATATGAAGCCCGTCAGTGGATCTATGTATAGTTTTGAAACGAGGACCCCAAGCTTTGTCGGTAAAATTTTATCTTCAATTCTTATCATCTCCCAGTTTTCGAGTTGCTTTAAAGCTCTCTCTATTTCTAATTCGGGAAAATCATGTTGCCTTGCGAAAAGGGTACACCTGAAGAAATCCTTGATATTTTCAAAATCTGAATAACCATCGCAGATAAGTGATAGACAGTGAAATCTCAGCTTGCTTTCAACACCCAGTTTGGAAATTATTCTTTCAGGTTCCCCTCTTATGTATTTTTCTATTGCAATCTCTTTGTCTTTTCGGTTTACAACCACTATTGCATCACCCACTTCATCCAGCCCCGGTCTTCCAGCCCTTCCGGCCATCTGTTTAAATTCTGAAACTTTTATTTTTCTCGAATATCCGTCATAACGGTACAGACTTTTTATGATCACCCTCCTGGCTGGTAAGTTTACACCAGCCGCAAGCGTTGGGGTTGCAACGATTATTCTCAATCTTCCATCTCTAAACGCCTTCTCCACAACCCTTCTCTGGCTACTTAGAAGTCCGGCATGGTGGAATGCACTCCCTTTTTTTACACACTCAGCGAGCTTTCTGCTCATTTCTCCATCGTTCTCTTCGAGTATTTCTTCTGCTATATCCTCGCAGTTGCAGAACTCGCCTGATATTTCCGAAAGCTTTAGAGCAAGAGACTCTGCATTTTTTCTTGTTGATTCAAAGATCAGAACACCTTTTTCATTTTCAACGCACTCTCTTACAAGTCCCTCGAAGCTAGTCCTTCTCTTCTCGATGGAACCGTTTCCGAAAATTTCCAGTGTGCTATTGCAGAAGATACCGTAGAAAAGTGGTACTGGTCTCCAGTTACTCTCTACGAATCTAGCATTAAGCCATGCAGCAATTTCTGAAACATTTGGGGCTGTAGCTGAGAGGCCTATTATCCAGATGTCTGGTATGAGTTTTTGCATTTTTGTAATGAATATTTCAAGTGTGTGGCCGCGATCGTCAGAATCGAGCAGGTGTATCTCGTCTATTACTAGGCATGTTACACTTTTCAGCCAGGATGCTTTATTTCTTAACAGCGAATCGGCTTTTTCAGCTGTTGTAACTATTATATCCGAACTCGCTAAATGCTCGTCAGTGGCTTCATAGTCGCCAGTAGTTATTCCAATCTTTATTCCAATTTTTTCCCACTTTTTAAAGTTTTCAAACTTCTCACTAGCGAGAGCCTTCAAAGGTGTGATATAAAGGCATTTTCCATTTCGCAGTATCTCCCTTATCATGGCAATTTCTGCGACTAGAGTTTTTCCTGCCGCAGTTGGGATCGCGAGGATTAGATTCTCTCTATTGAGAATATAGGGCATAGCTTCAATCTGAGGAGGAAAAAGATCTTTTATTCCATTCTCTTTTAGAATTTCGACAGCGTAGGAAGATATCTTGTCAGCAAGATCCTCAACTTTCACTTAGAGAGTTAAAATGAAAAAATAAAAAGATTCCGGCCAATAAGTAG
>CAYXCK010000066.1:0-6778 GCA_964463575.1 uncultured archaeon | reverse complement strand
GCTTTCATCTAATAAAAATTTAAATAGATTGTGAAAGTAACTTTCACTATGGAAACCGTTGTGCTTACAGGAAGAGACGTCGAATCTATTATATCAATGAAGGAAGCAATAAATGCAGTTGAAGAAGCTTTCAGACTCTATGCAACTTCAAAAGCTATAATGCCGCCTAAAGTTTACCTGACACTTGAGGATGGTGATTTTAGGGCCATGCCTTCCTATCTCATGGGTTATGCTGGAGTTAAGTGGGTGAATTCGCATCCTAAAAACCCCGAAAAAGGTCTTCCGACTGTTATGGCAGTATTTATTCTCAACGATCCAAAAAATGGTTTTCCTTTAGCAATAATGGATGCCACATTCCTCACCTCTCTGCGTACAGGTGCAGCTGGAGGAGTTGCAGCAAAACATCTTGCAAGAGAGAACAGCAAAGTTTTCGGCTTCATTGGTTGCGGAAAACAGGCAATGTTTCAACTTTTGGCTATTAAAGAAATCTTTGACATTGAGCTTGTGAAAGCTTATGATATTAGCGAAAGAGCTGAACTGGTATTTAAAGAGTTTTGCAAAAAAGAGGGGATCGAGTGCATGATAACAAATGCTAAAGAAACTTGCAATTGCGATGTCCTGATAACAACAACCCCTTCAACGTCACCAGTTGTAAAAAAAGACTGGATAAAAGAGGGGACACACATAAATGCGATAGGTGCAGACGCCCCAGGAAAGCAGGAACTTGAGATAGAAATTCTTAAAAAATCAAAGATTGTAGTAGATGATCTTGAACAGGCATTGCATGGTGGAGAAGTAAACGTAGCACATTCCCTAGGGATAATTAGGAGAGAGAATATCTATGCAACCTTGGGGGAGATCGTTGCGGGAATTAAAAAAGGAAGGGAAGGAAATGAGATTACGATATTCGACTCCACAGGTCTAGCGATCCAAGATTTGGCAGTAGCAAAGGTAGTTTATGAGAAAGCTGTGAAAAAGGATTTAGGAATAAAAATAGAACTAATATGAGGATTGCAGTGCTAACTTCTGGTGGCAAGGATTCCATTTTGGCTTTGCACAAGATTTCAGATATGGGTGAGCTTCTGCTGGTAACAGCGATTCCAGAAAGAGAAGATTCTTATATGTTTCATACTGCAAACCTCCACATGCTCGATGCGATTGCTAAATGTCTAGATTTGCCTCTGGTTAAAATCAAAGTTTCAGGAATTGAAGAAAAAGAAGTAGAAGAACTAAAAGAGGGTTTGTCAAATCTCGAAATTGATGCGGTTTGCTGTGGAGCCATAGCATCGAATTATCAGCTTAGGAGAATAAAGAAGATATGCGACTCTCTTGGCCTGAAGCTATTCGCCCCTCTTTGGGGAATTGAGCAAGAGAAGATTTTAAACGAAATTTCGCAGAACTTTGAAGCAGTAATAATAAGCGTTTCAGCGATGGGACTCGATGAGAGTTTTCTTGGAATGAGGTTAGATGATGAAGGTGTCGAAAAACTAAAAGAAGTTGCAAAAAAGACGAAAATAAATCTCTCAGGAGAGGGCGGAGAATACGAGACTCTCGTTCTAGATGCACCGCTCTTTAAGAAAAGGATAATCATTAAGTTTCTAGAAAAGATCTGGCAGAATAATCGGGGGATAGCCCTAGTGAAAGATTTCGAAATAATCGAAAAAAAGCGCTGAGGGTTTTAGAAAAAAGAAAAAGCAGAAAATGTACTTCCGCAAATAAGGAAAAACAAAAAAGTTTTTCGAACAGTTAATCATTAAATAATTTTTCGAAAAATTTATATAATTCCTTTCAAGAATGAAAAATGGGGTGTTGTGATGTCTATGCTTAGAATGCCTCCACCGCATGGTGGAAGACTTGTCGATAGAGTTGTAAAAAACAAAAACAGGGCTGAAAAAATTGCTGCTGGCTGTCCCAGATTCGAGCTAAAAGCTACCCTAGATCCGAAGGGGGTTCCGATAAGGCACGTTTACAGAGAAATAATGTCCGTCTGCTACGGTTTCTTCAGCCCTCTCGAAGGCTCAATGGTTAGAGATGAACTCGAAAGAGTTCTAAAAGAAAGAAGATTATTGAATGAATGGATCTTCCCGTTCCCCATTCTCTTCGATGTCAGCGAAGATGATTACAAAGCCCTAGGCGTTAAAGAAGGAGACAGATTGCTTCTAACCCTGAAAGGTCAACCATTTGCAACTTTGGACATTGAAGAAATATACAGAATAGATCCAAAAGATGTAGCTGTAAGAACTTTTGGAACTCCAGAAAAGAATCCAGAAGTCGTGAGACAGCCATTCGACGACAAGCATCCCGGTTATCTCATCTACAGATGCCACCAGCCAGTAATATTTGCAGGAGAGTACACAATAATAAACGAACCAAAATTCAGGGAACCATATGATCGATTCTGGTTCCCACCGGCAAAATGCAGAGATGTGATAAAGAACGTAAAGAAATGGAGAACGGTAATAGCACATCAAACTAGAAACGTCCCGCATGTTGGTCATGAAATGTTGATGAAATGTGCTGCGTTCACTGGAGACATAGAACCATGTAGCGGGATCTTGGTAAATGCGATCATCGGTGCAAAGAGAAAGGGAGATTACCCAGATGAGGCAATATTAGAAGGTCACGAAGCGGTGAATAAATACGGCTACATAAAGCCAGAAAGACATATAGTAACCATGACACTCTGGGATATGCGTTATGGAAATCCAATTGAATCTCTTCTCCACGGAATAATAAGACAAAATCTTGGGTGCACGCATCACATGTTCGGCAGGGACCACGCAGCAGTTGGAGAGTATTACGACATGTATGCAACACAAATACTGTGGAGTAAAGGTATTCCAAGCTTTGGATTCGAAGCGCCACCACATGAAGTCGATTATGGGTTAAAGATACTGCCGCAAAACATGGGAGAGTTCTGGTATTGTCCCAAATGCGGTGAAATTGCATACAGCGAAACATGCGGACATAGCAAGGAAAAACAGAAATTCAGCGGCAGCTTTATTAGGGGCCTCGTTTCGGAAGGCATATTCCCACCCAACGTAATATTCAGACCAGAAGTCTACAAGGTAATAGTGAAGTGGTGGAAAGTTTACGGATACCCGTTTGTGAATAATAAGTACCTCAAACTAAAAGCAGAAGAGCTGGAAATCGATGTTCCTAAGCTGGAATTACCAAAGGGGTGAATAAAATGCCTCACTACATTGGAGTTATAATAGATGAGAAGAGAATGGAAAAGATAAAGGGAACTCCGCTCGAGAGAGAAATAAAGGACATGTTTGGTGGAGCCCTGAAAATGATAGCAGTACCCGTGCCAGAAGACAAGTCTAAAGAAATCCTCAAGGCCTTTGACAAAGCCAGAATTGATTCTAGAGGTTATATAGAGGATATTCCTATCGCATTGAGGAGAGCAGTCTTTGAAGAAGTGGTAAAGAACAAGTCGCTTGACATAATAGACAAAGTTCTTGCAAGGTTGCCCGAAATTCAGGATGCAGCTAAAAAAGAGGATGAATTCATTCCTCCACCGGAGGTGGAATAAAAAAGTAAAGTTTAAATTTTTTAATCTTTCAAGAAAAAAGGAGGTGGAAAAATGCCGAGTTTTGTAAACCCGGATAAATGCGATGGTTGTAAGGCATTAGAGAAGACCGCATGCCAGTATATCTGCCCGAACGATTTAATGGTTTTGGACAAGGAGAAAATGAAGGCGTATAACAGAGAACCAGACATGTGCTGGGAATGCTACAGCTGCGTTAAGATGTGCCCGCAGGGAGCCATTGATGTTAGAGGCTATGTAGACTATTCGCCTCTTGGCGCTAGTTGCGTGCCAATGAGGGGTACCGGCGACATAATGTGGACAGTAAAATACAGAAATGGCAAAGTTTTGAGATTCAAGTTCCCAATCAGAACAACTCCCTGGGGTTCGATAAAGCCATTTGAAGGATTTCCGGAACCGACGATGGACATGTTGAAAACGGAACTCCTAAGTGGGGAACCTGATATTCTCGGATTGAAAGAACTATATACGCCCAAGCTCAAAAAATGAGGTGATTTAAATGGTTTATGTGCCAAAGAAGTACGAGCTTTATAAGCCCGAAGATGTTAAAACAGAAGTAGTTGAGACGGATGTTTTAGTCGTAGGGGGAGGATTCTCGGGCTGCGGCGCAGCCTATGAAGCAGCTTATTGGGCAAAACTTGCGGGACTGAGAGTCGTTCTCGTCGAAAAGGCTGCAATTGAAAGAAGCGGTGCAGTTGCCCAAGGTTTGTCTGCTATAAACACCTATCTCGACTTAACAGGAAGAAGTGAAAGGCAGAATACGGTTGAAGATTACGTCAGATACGTGACATTAGACATGATGGGTCTTGCAAGAGAGGATCTCGTGGCAGATTATGCGAGACACGTCGATGGAACTGTGCATCTATTCGAAAAATGGGGACTTCCAATCTGGAAGACTCCACAAGGAAAGTATGTTAGAGAGGGTCAGTGGCAGATAATGATACATGGAGAGAGCTACAAGCCGATCATCGCTGAAGCCGCCAAAATGGCTGTTGGTGAAAAGAACGTATACGAGAGAATCTTCATCGTAAAACTACTGATGGATAAGAATGATCCAAACAGAGTTGCCGGAGCCGTTGGATTCAGCGTCAGAGAACCAAAGTATTACATATTCAAAGCAAAAGCAGTGATCCTCGCAACAGGTGGTGCGACGCTACTCTTCAGACCTAGGAGTGTTGGAGAAGCTGCCGGAAGAACATGGTATGCGATCTTCGATACTGGTAGTGGCTACGCAATGGGAATATGGGCGGGAGCAATGCTCACACAGTTTGAGCACCGCTTCATCCCATTCAGGTTCAAAGATGGTTACGGTCCAGTAGGAGCTTGGTTCCTGTTCTTTAAGTGCAAAGCTAAAAATGCCTATGGAGAGGAATACATAGTTACAAGAAAATCCGAGCTTGAGAAATACAAACCATACGGTTTAGCAACACCAACGCCAACACCTCTAAGGAATCACCAGGTAATGCTCGAGATAATGGAAGGCAAACATCCGATATACATGCATACAGATGAAGCAATGAGGGAACTCGCTGGAGGAGACAAGAAGAAGCTGAAGCACATCTATGAAGAAGCATTCGAAGACTTCCTCGACATGACGGTCAGCCAAGCATTGCTCTGGGCTGCTCAGAACATCGATCCACAGGAACAGCCCAGCGAAGCTATGCCGGCTGAACCCTATATCATGGGATCCCACAGCGGGGAAGCGGGATTCTGGGTATGCGGACCAAGCGACCTGATGCCAGAGGAATATGCGAAATTCTTCCCGCTGAGATACAACAGGATGACGACTGTGAAAGGCTTGTTTGCTGTTGGAGACTGTGCTGGAGCCAACCCGCACAAGTTCTCCAGCGGTTCATTCACAGAAGGCAGAATTGCCGGAAAAGCCGCGGTTAAATATATCACCGAACAGAAACCTAACCCAGAAGTGGACATGAAGGAAGCTGAGGAATTCAAGAAAAAAGTTTTCCAGCCAATGGTAACATTTATGGAAAACCAGAAGCTCTCCACCGATGAAACTGTAAATCCGAACTACATACTGCCATGGCAGGGACTCGTCAGATTGCAGAAGATCATGGATGAATATGCGGCGGGAATTGCTACAATGTATAAGACAAACGAGAAGCTCCTGAACAGAGCGCTGGAGTTGTTACAATTCCTTAAAGAGGATCTAGAAAAGCTCGCAGCCAGAGATCTGCATGAGCTGATGAGAGCTTGGGAGCTCGTTCACAGGGTCTGGACCGCAGAAGCTCACGTGAGGCACATGCTCGAAAGAAAAGAAACCAGATGGCCCGGATACTACTACAGAACAGACTATCCAGATCTAAACGAGAAGGACTGGAAGTGCTTCCTCTGCAGCAAATACGATGCAAAGACTGGCAAGTGGACCTTTGAGAAAGTACCTTACATCCAAGTTGTTGAGTGGAAATTCTAAATTTTTTATTAAATTTTTATAATGGAACTTGGAATAATCTATAGCGGAAAGTTTGGAGAGAGATTCCTCTGTAACCTTGCATTTCCAAAACTTTGCCCACAGTTTGGTGCCTGTGGGATCGATTTCTGTGACTTTTGCAAGGAATACGATTTTTCATCAAACATAGTCTTCGTAAAAAAACTCCAAGAGCCATACCAGATCGGTCTTTACGTTGAAAATCCAACAGAATTCGTCGATAAATTTTCTTGCGAACTCCTCATTGCGATAAATGTTCATCCAGACATCTTAATTTCTTTACCAAAAATTGGTGAATTCAGAGCAATTATAATTCCGGCATGCGACCAGAAATGGTGTCAACCTGGCTTGAGAATGCAGCTTTCGAGAATTTGTTCTGAAATAGGTATCGAGTTTCACTCTCCCAAACCATTCTGTTCTTTTTTGCCAGATAGCAATTTTTCTTTAAAATTCTGTAGAACTTTCAAAATAGGTCGCCCAGTTTTCAAAGCCAAACTCGAAGATAATAGGATCTCAGATTTGGGGGTTTTGATTAGCGATCCATGTGGATCGGCTTATTATGTTGCAAAGAAAATGAAAGGTTTTATCATTGAAAGTAGAGAAGACCTGTACAAGGAGATCCACCAGCATCAGTGCGCCTACCCCTGTATGGCAAGCATGGAAAGAGATCCCGAGCTCAAGGAAGCCCCATTCCATCTTGCGGGGTATATTATGATTTATGGTTTTTGCAAAGCTCTAGGAATAGATTCAACAGATTTCATACCGGAATATTTCCAAGA